>JBIKUA010000065.1:0-4980 GCA_044347825.1 Candidatus Deianiraeaceae bacterium
TTATAGCAACTCCAATTGCAAAGGAGGTTTTACCCATGGAAGGTCTCCCCGCTACAATCACTAAATCGGAGGATTGAAAGCCAGAAATTACATTATCTAAATCCAAAAACCCTGAAGGTAAGCCTTTGTATCCCCCCATTTCCTTAGCTTTTTTGATGTGAGAGATGGAAAAATCAAAAAGAGTGTTTAGGGCGGTGAAGCCTGCTCTTTCCTTCTCGGATTCCTCACTTAAATCAAAAAGAGCCTTTTCAAGCTTTTCCACCTTTTCCTTAGCTTCCTCGCTTTTGTTTTTTTGTAAATCGTCTTTTGCGGTGGTTAAAATTTCAAGAAGTCTCCTCTCTAAATATAAAGCCTCTATTAGCTTTGCTCTATCCGTTAAGTTGATGGAAAATGAGCTTTCTGCGTATCTTTTTGTGATGTTTAGGAGGTATTCCACGCCCCCCGCTTCCACAAAAATTGGTTTGCTTGCGAGGTTGTTTGCAACCGTCATCGGTTCTGCTACTCTTTGCTTGTTTATTAGGCTTTCTATACTTGTGTAGATTTCTGCGTGAACTGGGCTGTAAAAGTGATGTTTTTTTAGAAAATCTGAAACTAAACTAAAGGAGTTGTTATCAAATAGCATTCCCCCCAAAACCTCTGCTTCCGCTGAAATATTGTAAAAAATTGCATCAACTCCTTCCTGCTTCATATTCTTAAATAAATTTAGTATAAATGAGGTTTTTTTGTAAGTCAAGAAGTAGTTTGAGAGGTTTTGTTTTTGAGGCTTTTGAGGTTTTAAAACCTATCTTTCCTAGAAATTTCCTTGATTAATTTTGCGTGCAGACGAAGGGGCTGTAGTGTAGATACACCGCAAGGTGTATGCATCTACAGGCTCTGAAGTCAAACCAAAATTAGCAGGAAAGAGCAGGAAAGATATTGCAAGCAAAAAACTGCTTACACAAACAAACCCCTTAAATTAACATACTCCAAAATTTACCATAAATTATGAAGAGAAAGAGCATAGACCTAGCAAAACACATAATTTTTTTACTAAACAAAAAAGGGGAAGGATACGCCCCAAACAACACAAAAGTTCAAAAACTTCTCTACGCATATGTTGGGTTTGCAATGCGAAATAAAATCCCTAAAGACGCAGTAATTGACGAGCTTCCTGAGGCTTGGAAGCACGGCCCCGTCTTCCCCCGTGTTTTTAGTATGATTAAAAACGAAAAACTCCCCGATATTGGGCGAAAAATGGAGCTAACAAAGCAGGAGGAAAAAGTGATGAATAAAACAGTCAACGCCTTAGGAAAGTTCTCCGCTGGCAAGCTTTCCACTTGGTCGCACCTATCAGGTTCCCCTTGGGATATAGTGTGGAATGTGCAGGAAAATGAATACGGAAAAATCCCCTTAGAACTCATAAAAGAGTACTTCACAAACGAAATTGAAAATATTTTATGAAAAGAATTAAAAAAATAGATGAAATTGCAAATTTGCCAGAAAGCGGAGTAGATAGTGAGCCAAAGTGGGATAAAGGCACTCAAAGAACCTACCTACTAAAACGCATTACTAGAGTGTGGATTTTTTCTTGCATTTTTTATGCTTCGTTGCTAATTTTTAAAGGCTTTTACAAAGAAAGCTTCCCCTTGCCCGACTACTTCATTCACGAAGTTTTCGCATTTATTTGCATTTCAGGGTTAATTAGCATCGTCTCTAGTTATTACTTTAATAGTTAATAACAAATCAGGGCTTGACAATTAAGAAAATCTGTAATATCTACCTAATAATTATTAAACACTTTTTTTTGAAAATGAAGCAGGAGATGATTGTTCTTCACGGTGCTAGGCAAAACAACCTAAAAAACATCAACATAGAAATACCTAAAAATAAACTAGTTGTAATTACGGGCCCTTCAGGTAGTGGAAAGTCATCCCTCGCATTTGACACAATTTATACCGAAGGTAGAAGGAGGTATGTGGAAAGCCTATCTTCCTACGCCCGTCAATTTCTTAACATTCAAGATAAGCCAGATTTTGATAGCATTACTGGGCTTTCTCCCGCTATAGCCATAGACCAAAAAACATCATCAAGAAACCCCCGCTCAACGGTTGCAACAATGACGGAAATATACGACTATCTCCGCATTTTATACGCTAGAATTGGCGTGCCATACTCTCCTGCTACGGGTCTTCCTATTGAAAGCAAAACATCATCTGAAATTATTGCTGAAATAATGGAGTTGCCTGCGGAAACTAAAATTATCGTTCTCGCCCCTGTTGTGAGAGGGAAGAAGGGGGAGCATAAAAAAATGCTTATTTCTCTTAGGAGGCAGGGCTTTCAAAGATGCCGTTTTGATGGGATATATATGGATTTAGAAGCCGTTGAAATTGCGGATAAAAATGTAAAGCACACAATTGAGGTTGTGATAGACAGAATTGAAATGGATGAAAGAATTAAAGAAAGGCTTGCAAATGCGGTTGAAACGGGGCTTTCTCTTGGGGAAGGTTTGCTTGGAATTGAGTTTTCTGAACTTCCAACACAAACCAAAACTTTTGCATTTAAAATAGGTAAAAAGGTGAAGGAGGGGGAAGTTGTTATATTCTCCGAGAAATTCTCTTGCCCTATATCGGGCTTTACTTTGGAGGAAGTTGAGCCGAGGATTTTTTCTTTTAACAGCCCTTACGGAGCTTGTGAGGCGTGTGATGGATTAGGCACGGAGTATTATTTTACAACAGAGCTTATAATTCCTGACCCTGAACTTAGCATAAACGAGGGTATGATAGCTCCTTGGGGGGATATTAGCCGAAACAAACACTATCATCAAATTCTTGAAGGAATGGGGAAGCATTATGGGTTTTCTCTTAACACTCCATACAGAGATTTGCCTGATAAAATAAGGCAATTAATACTATATGGCACAAATGGGGAGGAATTTGATGTGGAATATTTAGACGGAATTAAAAGAACCAAATTTAGGGCGGAATTTAAGGGTATTGTGAATATACTAAACGCTCAATGGAAGGAGACGGATAGTGAGGTTATTAAGCAAGAATTGGAGAAATATCAAGATATAACTCATTGCCATAAATGTGAAGGATACAGGCTTCGCCCCACTTCTCTTTGTGTAAAAGTAGATGGCATTCATATAGGAGAATTATGCAGAAAAAGCATAGAAGACACAATAAATTGGGTTGAGGAAGTGCCTGCAAAATTAACGGAAAGGCAAAATGCAATTGCGGAAAAAATCTTAAAAGAAATCTACAAAAGGCTGAACTTCCTTAAAAATGTAGGGCTTGATTATTTAACCTTAGCAAGGGAAAGTGGCACGCTTTCAGGGGGGGAGAGCCAGCGAATTAGGCTTGCAAGCCAGATAGGAAGCGAGCTTACGGGCGTGATGTATGTTTTAGATGAGCCATCTATTGGGCTTCATCAATCTGATAACACAAAGCTTATAAATACTCTAAAACACTTGAGGGATATAGGAAATAGTGTTATAGTTGTGGAGCATGATGAGGAAACGATGATGGAGGCGGATTATTTGATTGATATTGGGCCGGGGGCAGGTGAGTATGGCGGGCATGTTGTTGCGTTTGGAACTCCTGCGGAGGTTATGAAGCACCCTGATAGTATTACGGGGAGGTATCTTTCGGTGAGAGAATGTATAACGGGCTTGGGAGCGAGGCGTAAATATGGAAATGGTAAGTTTATAGAAATTATTGGAGCAAAAGCAAACAACCTAAAAAATATTAATGTTAAAATACCTCTAGGGCTTTTCACTTGTATTACGGGGGTGAGTGGAGGGGGGAAATCTTCTCTTATAATTCACACTCTTTATAAGGCGATAGCAAGAAAGTTCCATCAATCGGCACCAAAACCTGGGCTTCACGATGAAATTAAAGGCTTGGAGCATATTGATAAAATTGTGGAAATAGACCAATCCCCAATTGGTAGAACCCCTCGTTCCAACCCTGCAACTTATACGGCAACATTTACGCATATTAGGGAGTGGTTTGCTAACTTGCCAGATTCAAGAAGGCGTGGATATAAACCTTCTCGGTTCTCTTTTAATGTGAAGGGGGGAAGGTGTGAGGCTTGTCAAGGAGATGGTATAGTAAAGGTGGAAATGCACTTTTTACCTGATGTTTATGTGCCTTGTGAGGTGTGTAAGGGGGCAAAATATAACAAGGAGACGCTTGAAATTAAGTATATGGGAAAGTCCATTTCTGATGTTCTTAATATGTCTATAAAGGATGCTTTTGAGCTTTTTAAACCTATTACTGTTATCTCGGAAAAAATCAAATCCCTAATAGATGTGGGGCTAGATTATATGACCTTGGGGCAATCTGCAACTACACTTTCAGGAGGGGAAAGCCAAAGAATAAAGCTTTCTCGTGAGCTTTCTAAAAAGGAAACGGGAAACACTCTTTATATTTTAGATGAGCCTACTACGGGCTTGCATTCTAGTGATATAAAAAAGCTACTTGATGTGCTTCAAACACTTGTGGATCAAGGAAATAGTCTGGTTGTGATTGAGCATAATATGGATGTTATAAAAACGGCGGATTATCTTGTAGATATTGGTCCTCTAGGGGGTGCAAAAGGTGGAAAGCTAGTGGCACAAGGCACTCCTGAAGAAGTTGCGAAAGTGAAGGAAAGCTTGACGGGTAAAAGTTTGGTATCTTACTTAGCAAGAATGAATGAGTATAAAAAGAAGCATAAATAAAAGCTCTTGGTGTGTTTTGATTTGCTTTTGATTTGTTAAAACCCATCTTTCCTAGAAATTTCCTAGAAAATTTTGCGTGCAGACGAAGGGGCTGTAGTGTAGATACACCGCAAGGTGTATGCATCTACAGGCTCTGAAGTCAAACCAAAATTAGCAGGAAAGAGCAGGAAAGATATGTTCTAATGCTCGTTTCTAGATGAAGCACACTTATTGAAAAGATTATAAAAATGTCTCTAAAAAATTTGCCTCTAACAAGAAACTCTTTTTTAAATTATTTT
>JBIKUA010000066.1:0-4932 GCA_044347825.1 Candidatus Deianiraeaceae bacterium
GCATACTCAATTGGTAAAAAATCATTCTTAAATAGCCAGTCAATATGCGGATAAATGACGGCAAAAAAGCACAAAACTGCAAAGTAGGGGAGGGGGGTTTTGAGTAGGTTTCTAGTTTCTTTTAGTGATATAAAGGAAAGAAAAATAGTAAATCCCAGCAGTAATGTGAAGTATTTTCCTAAAAATCCAAGCCCTAAAAAAGCTCCAAAAAGCCCAAAATGTATAAGTTTTTTGGTTTGAATGCCACGAAGATAAAAAAATGCTGTTAAAATCCAAAATGGAATTTGCACTGAATTTGCGTTAAAAACTCTAGTATTTATGCCTGCATATGTTAAGCCTTCAAGTAGTAGAATTGCTAAAAATAGCTTATCTTCTGGCAAAAATTCTCGTGCGAGGAAGTATAAAGCTAGAAAGCTAAAAAACATTAAAACCCCGCAAATTAAGTAGTTTGTGAAGGCAGAAGCTCCAAAAACGATGGCAAGTAGGTGAGATATTGTGGCAAAAAGAGGCGGATGTTTGAAGTATCCCCACTCGAGATGCTTTCCCCAAAAGAAGTTTTCTGGCACATCTAATGATGGAATTGGGCGAAGAATGGATAGAAGTAAAACAAAAAATATTGCGTGAAATAAGGCGAATATAACTGTATTTTTAAAGCTTTGCGATTTTAACATCTTTAATAAAATTAACTCCAAAATAAAACTTCACTTTCATTAAAATTATTTCACGATAGTGCGTGAACATTGATTTAAAGCTTAAATCTAAAGATGAAACAAGAAGGATTGCTTCGTTTGAAAATGGGTCAAAAATCATTTTTGATGGGGTGCATTTTTGTGCTATATCTTTGCCTACAACTTCCTCCCAATTTGTTATAAATCTCACATCAAAAAAACCCATCTTCTTTGAAAGAGATGTTAAAACCCCCTCCGAGGCTTTAAAATGATTAATCATAAAGCCTGTATTTACTTAAGCTTTCCGCTAAAACTTCATCTATTGTTTTAGGATTTTTTACGATTAAATTTGTGTGATTTTCTTGCGATACAATATTGTATTTAGAAAGAGATAAAATATCGCTTGTGATGGCAATTTTAAAGATGAATTTAGGTAATAATTCCGTGAATTTTATACCAAATTTTACAAGAGATAATGGTGCTGGAATTAGCAAAGGTTTTTTATCCATAAAACCGCAAATTCGCTCTACAAACTCTTTTAATAAAATTGTTTCTTCTCCTAGTAAATTAAAGGCTTTTCCTCGCATTTCCTCCGTTTCAATTGCTTCTATAATAAATTTTGCAACATCCCCTGCAAAAATTGGCTGTATTTTTGTCTTTCCTCCTCCAACAAGAGGAACGATGGGAGATATATCAATTATTTTCTCAAACATCTGTATTAATGGGCTTCCGTTTCCTATTAAAGTTGATGGGCGAATTATTATTGATTTTGGATTGTTTTTTAATATTGCATGCTCTCCATCTCGTTTTGTTTTAATGTATTTAGATGGTATATCTTCGTTTCCCGTAAATGCTGATACATGCAAGAATTTCACATCAGATTTTTTTGTGACGCTTGCAAGCCTTGCAGGAAATTCAGTGTGAACTAGATGGTAAGAGTTTTTGCCTTTTTCTATGCCTATTCCAATTAAATTAATTACTACATCAAATTTTGAAAAATCAAATTCCTCAAGTGAGTTAGAGCTTGTTATATCAAATAATTTTAGTGAAATTTGCCCAGGAAAGCCAAATGTTTTGAGTACTTCAAAATTACCCTTCGTGCGAGAAACTATTAAAACTTCAAAGTTTTTATCGCATAATTCTTTTATAACAAACGAACCTAAAAAACCATTTCCACCAAACACTAAAGCTCTTTTCATAACAAGAATTCTCAAAATTAATAATTATTAAATAAAAACGAGATTTTTATTTTGCAAGTTTTTTTTTAAAATCACTAGATTTTTAAAAATTTTTAATTTAATAAAAACTTAATTGATTATTTTTTAGTATGTTTTCAAATGCTTTTGCTAGTGAGGTGGCAACAAATCCGCCTTCTTTTTTAAGCCTTATGCCACTTCTTGTTTTATTTGTGGTTTTTTATTTTTTTATTATTAGACCTCAAAGAAAACGCACTCAAGAGGAGGAAAAAATGAGGAATTCTCTTAGAGTTGGAGATAAAGTTGTTATTAGCTCTGGTATTTTTGGCACAATTGTGCAGATTGACGATGCAAAAGGAGTTGCTTCCCTTGAGGTTTCTAAGGGCGTAAATATTACTGTCTACAAGACTTCAATAATTGAAACTCTTACAAAAAAAGAGGATGAAAAAAGTAGCAAGAAGTAGCCTTTTCCTTCTGTTTTATCTGTTGACCACTTTTAAAACATTTGGAGCCTATATAATTAGAGATGCGGAAACGGAAAGTTATATTAGGGAGATTTTAGATGAAATACTAATAGCTTCCGATATAAAACCCTCTTCTGTAAATTTGTTTCTTGTTAAGGATGATAGCATAAATGCTTTTGTATCGGGAGGCTCTAATGTTTTTGTTAATACTGGGCTTATACAGATGGCAAAAAATTACGATGTTTTGCAGGCGGTTTTGGCTCACGAGGTGGGGCATATTAAAGCCTCTCACATTGCTAATTTTGATAACAAAATAGAGAAGGCAGTTTTGGAAGCCTTGTTTTACTCGGTATCGGGAGCCTTGATTGCACTTAGTGGAGGTGCTGGCTCCGCTATTATTGCTGGGCTTTCCATTGGTGCAAATGTTGCAGAAAAGAGGGTTTTGAGTTATTCTAGAGCGCAGGAATTGGAAGCAGATTTTTACACTTTTCAGGTTTTAACAAAATTAAAGGCAAGTGGTGAGGGTGTGAAGCATATTTTCAAGCGTTTTGAGGCAATGCAAGAAAAGCAAGTTGAGCAGTCTAAAATTAATCAATATAGCACAACTCATCCATTTCCTTCTAATCGTTTAGCATTTTTTGAGGAAAAATTCAAATCCATAAATTACACCCCTGTTTTTAATAAGAAACTTGCGGAGAAACACTTGTTTATAACGGCAAAACTTGGAGGGTATTTTGGAAATTTAAATATAGAATATTCCAAAGAATTTTTTAACAATCCTTCTGCAAAGCTATATTTTGAGGCGTTTTCCGCTCTTAGATTGCAAAATTTGGCAAAGGCAGAAGATATTTTGAAAAAAATGTTAGCTCAAGATTCTAAAAACCCTTATCTTTATGAAATTTTAGGAGAATTGGAGCATAAAAATTTTAACTACAACTCGGCAATTGCGTATTTTTCTAAATCTTTAGATTTAAAACCCAATGAATTTTTGTTTTTATTTCAAATAGCTCAAAGTTATTTTGAAAATAAGGATTTTGAAACCGCAATTCGCCATCTAGAAAAAGCCTCTAAAATTGAGCCTTACAACCCTCAAGTGCCATTTAAACTTGCAGAAATTTACAGTCAAAAAAAAGAAAATACAATAGCAAAAATCTACTTTATTGAAAGTGAAATTTTAAGGCAAAATTACCAAAAGGCAAAAATCTTGTTAAAAAATTTACAACAAGAAAGCCCTGTATTATCTAAAAATTTTGCTATTAAAGTGAAAGATATTGAAGAATTTTTAAAAAATAAATGAAAAAATTTCCCACAATTCTGGAAAAATTTTTTGAATTTTGTATCAATATTTGCAGTATATTTCTAGCCCTACTTATTCTGTTTGCGTCGTTAATTTCTATTTATATTAGCGTGCAAAAAGAGAAAGCTTTTATTAAAATTTCTCACTTCGTTTCGCAAAAACTGGAAGAAAGATTTGAAGGAAAAGTTGAAATACCACATCTTAATATTACTTTTGAAGGCGTCAATCTTATTATAAAAATGCCTCAAATTAGAGTGATTTCCCAAAATCAAGATGCAAAAATAAGCGATATTACAGTTCGGATTAATTATTTTAAAATACTTTTTGCTAAAATTGAGCCAGAAATTGAAATACAAAAAGTAGACTTAAACTTGGTTCTTCAAAATCACTCTAGCAGTTCCCCTCCGCCTAAGTTTCTTTATTTGAGGGCTTTCAACATTTTTTTGCACGAGTTAAATTTGAACATCTCTCATAATGATGTAAGTGAAAAGTTTGTAATTTATAACATTGACGGAAGTTTGATGAACGATAATTTTGAGGAAATTTCATTTAAAACAAACTTTGGCGGATACTTAAAACAAGGCAAAGAAAGTAGCTTTTTCTATGCTGATTGTGGTGTAAAAGTTTCAAATCTTACTTGCTCTTTAGAGATTTTAGGTTTGCAAAATTCCTCGTTAAAAAAATTTTCTAGGTTTTTCAATTACCCTGATTTGGTTTATTTAGATGGGGATTTAAAAAATCTTGAAGTGGATTTTATTTTTGAAAATAAACTAAAATCTTTCAATTTAATAGCTGATACAACGAATTTAAAAATTCAAATTCCTCAATTGATGATAAAAAAACCCCTGTTTTCTAACTACGGAAGTGTGGTTTTGAATTATAAAGATGATTACACTCAAGGCTTTTTTAAATTGGTAAGTGATAAAAAAATTGCTTTTGGTGAATTTACATATGATAAAAATGGTTTAAATTTGGATGTAGTGGCAGATGGCTTAAAGTCTGAGGATATTGGTGATTATTGGCCTAAAAGGTATTTATTTGATTTAGCACAATGGCTTGAAAGTTCTATTTATAAAGCTGATGTTTCAAGACTTTTCCTTCATATCAAAACCCCAATTATACAAAAAGATGACCTCGTGGTTGATATTGATTTTACAGGTGCAAACCTCCATTATTCGGATTTTTTACCAGATGTAACTAATGCAAATGGAAATGTGAAAGTTGATAATTCTTCAAATGTTGTTATTGAAGTTAGTTCAGGTAGGGCAAATAATTTGGATATTTTGCCTAAAACTCAAGCTATTTTT
>JBIKUA010000067.1:0-4901 GCA_044347825.1 Candidatus Deianiraeaceae bacterium
TGATTTTTTTGTTATCAAATCTGGTAAATATGAAGTATTTGAAACAAAAGAAGGTAAAATATCGGATGTGGTTTTTGCAAAATGGCAGGATATTTGGAAGAACAAAGAGCTTTTAGAAAAAAGAAATTTTATCAGTGATTTTGAAGTCTACGAAAGTCAAATAAATCCTGAAAAAGCAAAAATTAAAATATACATTGGAGTTAAATAATTAAAAGTATGAAAAAAGGTAAAATTACACAAATAGTTTCAGCAGTTGTGGATGTTGCGTTTGAGGACGGGCATCTTCCAGCAATTTTAAATGCTTTGGAATGTGAAATTGCAGGAAAAAGGCTTGTGCTAGAAGTTGCTCAACACTTAGGTGAAGGCTCCGTTAGAACAATTGCAATGGATTCAACTGATGAATTATTTAGAGGAATTGAAGTAGTTGATACGGGCAAACAGATTTCTGTTCCAGTTGGAAGGCAAACACTTGGACGCATATTCAATGTAATTGGAGAGGCAATTGACAACAAGCCTTTTCAAGCAGGTGAAGTGGCGGAAATTCACAATACTGCTCCTAAATTTTTTGAACAATCTACAGATCAGAAAATTCTTGAAACAGGAATTAAAGTGATAGATTTACTTGCTCCTTACTTGAAAGGTGGTAAAATTGGGCTTTTTGGAGGTGCAGGAGTTGGAAAAACAGTTCTTATTATGGAATTAATTAACAATATTGCGAAAGCACACGGTGGATTTTCGGTTTTTGCAGGAGTGGGTGAAAGAACTCGTGAAGGAAACGACCTTTACCATGAAATGATAGATTCAAATGTTATTGACCTTGAAAATTCAGCAAAATCAAAAGTTGCACTTGTGTATGGACAAATGAACGAACCACCGGGAGCAAGGGCAAGAGTTGCACTTTCCGCTCTTACAATGGCAGAGTATTTTAGGGATAAGGAAAATCAAGATGTACTATTCTTTGTTGATAACTTATTCCGTTTTACTCAGGCAGGTAGTGAAATATCAGCACTTTTGGATCGTATTCCTTCCGCAGTTGGTTATCAGCCTACTCTTGCAACTGATATGGGTGGATTGCAGGAAAGAATTACATCAACTCAAAATGGTTCTATTACATCAGTTCAGGCAATTTATGTTCCAGCAGATGACTTAACAGACCCAGCACCTGCAGTTTCTTTTGCTCACCTAGATGCAACTACCGTGCTTTCAAGGCAAATTGCAGAACTTGGAATTTATCCAGCAGTTGACCCCCTAGATTCCACATCCACAGTGCTTGACCCAAAAATCGTAGGAGAGAGGCACTATAAAGTTGCAAGACAGGTGCAAAAAATCTTGCAAGGTTATAAATCTCTTCAGGATATTATTGCAATTCTAGGTATGGATGAGCTTTCCGAGGAAGATAAATTAACCGTTTCAAGAGCTAGAAAAATTCAAAGGTTCTTATCTCAACCTTTCCATGTTGCAGAAGTTTTCACTGGTTCTCCTGGTAAATTGGTTTCTCTTAATGATACAATTATAGGATTTGAGGAAATTTGTGAAGGCAAACACGATAATATTCCAGAAATGGCGTTTTATATGGTGGGTTCAATTGAGGAAGCTCTTGAAAAGGCAAAAAAAATATAACTTATATTTAATCTATGAAAAAAATACTATTATCAATATTACTGTTTACTCTTTCTGCTTGTGTTTCTGGTTTAAATTCAATTCAGAAGCAAGAATTAAATGAGGTTAAATATTCTAGACCAGATATTTATGTTGAGGAAAAAGATCCAGCTGTAGGAACTATGTTAGGATTTATTCTTGGCGGAGGATCTTTTTATACTGGAAATATTGGCACGGGTATAGCTAGCTTACTTCTTTGGCCAATTAGTATATTTTGGGATCCTATAAATGGGTATAATGGAGCAATGATGCAGAATTATACAGCTACTAAACACAACTACAACAAATTAAAAAGAGAAGGAAAAATAAATGAACAATTTTTTTAATAACAAATAATCAAAAGATATGATACAGAGAACACTATCTATAATTAAACCTGACGCAACAAAAAGAAATTTGACAGGTAAAATAAACGCAAAATTTGAAGAAGCAGGTCTTAAAATTATTGCACAAAAAAGAATGCATCTTTCAAGGAAGCAGGCGGAAAAGTTTTATGAGGTTCACAAGGAGAGACCATTCTTTGGAGAATTAGTTGAGATGATGTCTGCAGGTGCTGTCGTGGTGCAGGTTTTGCAAGGTGAAAATGCAGTTTTGAAAAATAGGGAAATTATGGGAGCAACAAACCCTAAAGAAGCTCTTTCTGGCACAATTAGAAAAGAATTTGCTCTTTCAATTGGAGAAAATTCTGTTCATGGTTCAGATTCTGAGGAGAATGCAAAAAAGGAAATAGCCTTTTTCTTTGCAGAAATTGAAATTTGCGAGTAAAATGACTTTCCTTGAAAATTTTGCTTTGCAAAATGAAACTAAAATTCGGGAATGGGTTTTTTCTAGAATGCAAAATAAAAAATTGCCATTTTATTCATCTTGCGATATTAGGTATTCAGGTTACAAGGTAACGCAAGTTGATGCAAACTGCTTTCCTGCTGGTTTTAATAATCTTAATTTGGAAAGCTACAAAAAAGCGGTTGAAATATATACTACTTTTTTCAAGCAAAATGGTATTAAAAGCATTCTTATTTATCCTGAATTTCATACAAGAAACTTCGGATATTTAAAAAATATAAGAACATTAAAAGCAATGTTTGAAGAAGCGGGGCTAAAGGTGAAGTTAGTAACGAATTTAGAAACTAAATTTAATATTGACTTGAGTGACAGTGATATAAAAAGTATATCCGATGAACTTGGAGTTGAAAACTCACTTGATTTTGACCCTATAAAAAAATGTAAATGGTTTTTTCAAAAAAAATATAAATTGGGGGTTGGAGCTGAAAAATGTTGTTTTATAGCGGATGCAATAGTTTTGAATAATGATTTAAGTGCAGGGATGCCCGAAATTTTAGAAAATATCTCCGCTCCAATTTTACCTTCTCCAAAAATGGGGTGGTGGAATAGGAAAAAGACTACCCATTTCAAATACTATTCAAGCATTGTGGAAGACTTTGCAAAAGATTTTAACCTTGACCCTTGGCTTTTAGATAGTTATTTTGAAGAAGCTTCAAACATTGATATCAAAAATGATGGAGATTTAGATATAATATCTGGGAAAGCACTTAATATTCTTGAAAAAACAAAGTTAAAATATAAAGAATATGGGGTTAAATCTGAGCCTGTTATCTTTTTAAAATCTAATTTTGGAACATATGGAATGGGTATTCATGTTATTAAAAATCCTGATGAAATAAGAGATTTTAATAAAAATATCCGCAAAAAAATGGCAACGGTTAAAGATGGCGTTGAAAACACAAGTATAATTATACAGGAAGGTGTGGAAACTATACTTTTTAAAGAAGAAAAGGCCGTTGAGCCTGTTATTTACTCTGCAAATGGGGAGCCAATTGGGATGTTTTTTCGCATAAATATGGGTTCTAATGCTAATTTAAATTCTAAAGGAATGGAGCTTACAAATAATTATCCAATCACTAAAGAGCAGAAAATTTTATTTAATACTATTGGAAGTTTTGCAAACTTAGCAATTTCTGAGGAAATGAATATGTAAAGATTAAAATATTTATGTCGCTAGAGAAAAAGACCATAAAAGAAGTAATTCAAGATTAAATAAAGATTTTATCTTAAAAACCTATCTATTTTTATTAAAAAAACCAACAGCATTTAAGTTGGATAACTTAAAAGTATAAATGAAAGCATTGATTTTTTTCAAAACCTATACTTGTAGCTCAAATAAATACAACAAACTTCATTGATTCGCCTAAATTTTAGAAGATTTACATAAAATTAATTGACAAATGGAATATTATGGTATACTATATAGGGTATATTATAATTTTTAATTAGTATGTATAAAATATTGAAATATGCAATAATTGTTTTTATATTGACAATTTTTACTTTGGGACTACACTTCTTTCTTACGAAAAAACCTAATATAAATACCCAAATTTCAGATCCTGAGGTTTTGATAGCAAGTGTAAAAAAAGATGATTTTTATGAACAAGTAGATTTTCCTGCTCGCATACATGCAAAACAATCTGCAAATGTTATATCTCAAGTAAGCGGAATTTTAACTAAAATATCTTTTAAACAAGGTAGTTATGTGAAAAAAGGCGATATATTATTTGAGATTAATGAAGAACCTTTTTTAACAAAAATAAGAGCTCCAATTTCAGGTATTATAGGTATTTCAAATGTAATGGAGGGGAGTTATGTTTCTAAAGAAGGTAATCAAAAACTTACAACAATTGCTTCAATAGAGACAATATATGTTGATGTTGTGGTTCCAACCAATGGAATAAATCTGAAAAAAATTCAAGATATACTACTTATAGATGAAGAAGTAAAAACTTCATCGTTTTTTCGAGAAAGCATAATTAATTCCGAAACAGATTCAATTATAATAAGAGGTGAGTTTAACAATGATAAGCGTGCATTAACGCCTGGGAGCTTTACTACTGCTACTATTAGGTTAAAACCTATAAAGGCTATTTTGATTCCTCAAAAAGCTACATTTAGAGATATCAATAATAATTTAAATGTGTGGGTTTTGAAAGAAGATAATATTGTATCTAAAAAGCAAATTCATGCTGAAAAGATATTTGAAAATAAATGGGTTGTGACAGATGGCCTAGAAGATGAAGAATTGATTGTTTATGATGGAATTCAGGCATTAAGTGAAAATGTTAAGGTTATGCCTATTTTTAAGCAAATTCAATAACTAATTTTTTAGTATTTTTATGTCAAATTTTTTCATTAATAGACCAATTTTTGCTATAGTTATTGCTATATTA
>JBIKUA010000068.1:0-4861 GCA_044347825.1 Candidatus Deianiraeaceae bacterium
AAATTCCAAGCACAGGAACTCCCGTTTCAAAAACCTCTTTTGCGATGGTTCTTGAGCCTTGTTCGTAGACAGAATCAGGGCCTCCAGAAAATATAATTCCACAAGGTTTTAATTCAAATATTTTTTTTATAGCATCATCTGGGTTTATAACAACTGAATGCACCCCTGCCTCTCGCACTCTTCTTGCAATTAATTGCATAACTTGAGAGCCAAAATCCACAATCAAAACAATGGACATAACAATTTAATTTTTTAGCTTTATAAAGAGGAAATTTTATTTATTCAAGTAATTTTTATCTAAAAATTGAGGTTTTATACTTTCCTTTAACCTAAATACTAAATTTAACCAAGTAGATTTATCTGCACTTCCTACCTCAAAATCTATAAGCTAAACTAATTCTTTAAAAATTATAGCCCTATTTTAGAATAAGTCCATATTAAGATGAACTTACGCCAAACCAGAGAAAACCTCCTTGTTAATTAGCACAGTAATATTATAAAAAAGCTTTAGTAAAGCAAAGTAGGGGTGTAGTTTAGGTCATCTACATTTACTATATTTTTAAATTTACACTTACTAAAATCTTCCTTTATTTCCGCAAGTTTTAACAAGCTACCACCTGTGCAGTAGGAAAGTTCTTTGGTTTCATCGAAAACAACAGTAAATTTATGTTTTGCGGAAAAACAAGCACTTTCATCACAAGCAATCTCCTCTAATGTTGCTTTATCAATTGGTATTAAGCTTGTATTTAGTTTTTCTTCCCATACTTCCTTTAAAAATCCGCTTGGTATATAAAAAAGAGAGATATAATGCGCACCATCTTTCATTACCACATAATCCTCATTTGCTACTAAAACAGGGTTTTTTGCCGTTATAGTATATACAATTGTAACTACCAAAATCCCTAAAAATCCAGCTATTTTAAGTATTTTTTGCCTAAAACATAATGCAACAATAAGGCAAAAAGAATATATGCTAAGTAAATATCCATTAAAATAAGGCATAAATATGCTAGAAAATGGCAAATTTGATACAATATTTGCAATTAAAAAAAGCAAATCAATTCCTCGTTCAAAAAGCCAAATAAAAGGCATAAATCCAGTGAGAGATAAAATAGCACTTGGCATTACAAAAAACGCAAGAAGAGGTATTGCAATTACATTTGAAATAGCTCCATAAAAATGTACATAACTAAAGTGATGTATGGCAAAAGGAAGTGTTAAAAAAGATACTAAAATACTAGAAAGTGCCGTTGTAAAAACAGCATTCAAAATTCTTCCACCAAAGTTAAAATTTGGCATTTTTAGCAAGCATAAAACTGATACAAAAGAGAGCTGAAAAGAAGGAAAAAACACCTCCTCCCCCCAAAATAAAAGTATAATAAAGAGGCTTATTGCAAGGCTTCTAATACCGCCTCCCCCTCTTAAAAAAAAGATGCTTACAAATAGCAAAATCACCATCAAAAAACTACGAAGCCCAGAAATTGGAACTCCCGCAAGTAGCAAGTAAAAAAGCCCAAATAAAATGCCCACTACTCCTGCAATTTTTTTTGTATCGCAATATTTATAAAGAGGCGTTATTGATAAAATTCTAAAAATCACAGTAAAAATAAGAATGCAAACAATAGACATATGAAGCCCAGAAATCGCAAGTATATGAGCAATTCCTGCTTTCTTAAAAGCGTTATAATCATCTTTTGAAATCAACCCTTTATCCCCCATTATCAAAGCTAAAGCGACGCTTTTTGTTTCGTGTTTTGTGAACTTATTTAACATATCTAAAACATATCTTCTCATTACATCTATCACGCTAAAATTATGCCCTATAATTTCAATTTTTTTTACGCTAAAATACCCTGCAATTTTGTTAAATTTATTCTTACTTTCAACATCGTAAAATGTAGGATAAACCTGCTTAGGAAGTGGCACAAAAAACCCTTTCAAAGCTAATTCATCTCCAATTTTTACATCAGGAATTCCCCTAAAACTTGCAATTAATTTTTCATACTTTTCATCCGTTTTTATTATGGCTCTAAGGTCGCTATTTTTAAAGTATAATCTTTCTACTTTTCCACTTATTTCACCATATTTCATACTTTCCACAACCATCAATTCGTGATTGAAAAGCCTAATAAAAATTGATAAAAAACCTATCGTTAAAAAGATGATAGGTAGCCTGATTTTAGGAATAAAAACCAAAGCAATTAGCAAAAACAAAGCCTTATTTTGGAAGTTGTAGTAAATTAAAACGCCAAGCAAAAAGCAGGATATATTAAGAAGAAAATAATCTAAAGGTTTTAGCTTTATCATTTTTTAAATTGAAAATGCAAAAATAAGCTAAACTTATTAAATTAAATTGCAATAAAAATCTGCTTACAAGGTAAAGATTTTTGTAATATTCTATCAAAAATTGTTATTAAAGATATGAAAAAATTGAATATAAACCTTGTTTTAGTTGCAAAACTTATAAAGTTTTTGTTAAAAAAAATGAAGTAAAAAAAACGGGGGCTTCTGTTGCAAGGTGCCCCCAAACCCCTAAGTAAAGCTAAAGAATTCTACCCTAACTAAAGGGTAAAACCTTCAACCTAGCCTCAATTAGAGACTAAGCAAAAGCGTGAACTGGGTTCAAGCTTGAAACGAAAGAAGCAACAGCGTTGCTTACTTTAGCTTTAACTTTAGCGAATGCGTTTGCAATGCCGTTTATGTGTTTTCCAAAAGATAACGCACCTTTAGACTGCGAGCAAGAACTCATTTTTCCGTTTAGCCTGTCGAAAGCTGTTTCACCCCCATAAAGTTTGGTGGAGGTGCTGGGTTCTGCCCCCAGGTCCAAACTAACTTCAAAAAAGCCCGTTTTTTAATTGCCAATAGCAAGTTGCCTTGCACTTAATTTATAAACCAAATGTTAAAATTTTGCAAGCATTATTTGACATTTTTATAATAGAGATTTAGGCTTTTGATTAATTGAATTAAATTTTATGACTGCAAAAGTTGAAAGGGCGAAGAAGGGGATTGAGAAGATACGGAAATATTTTGAAGAAAAAGGCTTTTCTGAAAATGCGCAAATTGCATTTTTGAAAGAGTATAATATAGATTTTTTTGTCCACCCTTTGTTAAATCCTTATCCTAATAATCCGTTACTCAATCTGCGTGATAAATTTATAAAAGATATTCATATATTAGAGCAAATTCTAGATTACATAGAGGGAGGCTTTAAAGCCTGCTTTAGCAAACAAGACAGAGGTTATGTTCTTGAAATTTTAGAGGAAGATGAATTCAAGCCTCTTGCTAAATACTTAAAAGAATGCCATAATTGCCTCTCTCAAGGCTTAAATTTTGCGGGTGCGATTATGCTTAGAACCTGCCTTGAAATTGTTGTTGAGCCAATAGGTCAGCAAAAGCATTTGAACGAAAAGCAATATAAATCGGACGAAAAGCAATATAAATTGCACGAAAAAATAAATATATTTTTGCAAAAAATGGATAAAATTCCTCAATTTCAAAATTTAACACCATTTAAATCAAACTTAAAAGATTTATTTACAACAATAAGGGAAAGTGGCAACGATGTAGCTCATTTTAAAGAAGATATTGAAATAATAGAAAAAACTTTGCAAAATTTAGAAGGCACATTTAAAACCTTCTGCTTTATCTTAGAAAAAACACTATTTAAGAACAAAATAGAGCAAAAAAGAGAAGATGAGGAACAAAAAGAACTATCAAGTAAGCTTAACCCTGCTACGCTTCAAATAGAATTGAAAAATCAAGCCCCGCAAGCCTCAAAGATTGAATACACGCCAACTGAAGATGATATACCATTTTAAATTTCCATCAAGCCTCAAAAACACTAATCAAAGTGCAATCCCCCTTTTCCTCCATCTCAAAATTTGCATTTTTGTACTGCAAAAAATTCACAATTCCATTCACAGGTTCGCCATTTTTCACAAGGCAACAAAACGCCTTTAAGTTATAAAAATGATATTTAAACTTTACAAGGTTAAGAGGGCATGGCTCGCCTGTTAAATCAATAACTTCCATATTTTTTGAGGATTTTCTAAAATAATTTTCACTCAAAATCAAGTAAATTTTTTTAAAAAAAGCCCTTGTAAAATTATTTTTTTGATTTATATAATGTTTAGTAAATTTATTAAGTATTTATATGAAAGACTTTGGCAAAACATCATCCTTTTCTTCTTTTGCTTCAACGCAAAGAACGAATGAAGGTTTAAGAAACTATATGATTTATGTCTACAGAAATATGTCTATAGCACTTGCTGTTTCTGGTCTTATTGCATTCTTCTTCTCTCAAAGTGTTAGTTTGATGATGGCACTTCACGGTTCTCCACTTGGAATGTTAGTTGCACTTTCACCAATTGCAATTGCGTTTTTCTTTGGGTTTAAAATTCAAACTATGAGCTTTCAAACCGCTCAAACCTTGTTTTATGTTTTTGCAGTGCTGATGGGGGCAAGCCTTTCCTCTGTTTTCTTGGCTTATACGGGTGAAAGTATAGCAAGAACCTTCTTCATCACCTCTTCCACCTTTTTAGCTCTTTCAATTTATGGGCAAACAACAAAAACAGACTTAACAAAAATGGGAAGCATTATGATGATGGGGCTTATAGGAGTTATCATCGCATCACTTGTTAATATATTCCTAAAAAGCTCTGGTCTTGGGTTTGTAATTTCCATTTTCTCTGTTATTGTTTTTGTAGGTTTAACCGCATATGACACTCAAAAAATAAGAGATATGTACTACCATCTTGAAACAGCAGAAATTGGTGCAGATATGGCTAAAAAACTTGCAATTATGGGTTCTTTAACACTTTATATGGATTTTGTGAACCTATTTCTTGCACTGCTTAGATTT
>JBIKUA010000069.1:0-4839 GCA_044347825.1 Candidatus Deianiraeaceae bacterium
TTGAAATAGTAGTTTATGATGGATACAGGCCACGAAAAGCAAGCATAAATATGATGAAATGGGCAAAATCCCCTCGTGAAGAAAAAAAGCGTTTTTACTTTCCTGAACTTTCAAAAGAGGGTATCTTTAAAAGAGGTTTTGTTGCTGAAAAATCTAGCCACTCAAGAGGAAGTACGGTTGATGTAACGATTATTAAAAAAGGGCTTAAAGTATGCGATGTTAAGCCTATTAAAAGAGGTGAATTTATCTTTCTTGACGACTGCACCGAAGATATGGGAATGCACTGGGATTTTTTTGGAACCGAGAGCTGGACAGAAAGCCCTTTGATGAGTGATAAAATAAATGCTAAGCGAAAATTTTTGCAAAATGTGATGAAAAAATATGGGTTTTCTGGCATTAAAGGAGAATGGTGGCACTTTACTTTAAAAAATGAGCCTTTTAAAGATGAGTATTTTAATTTTGATATACAATGAAAGACATATTTAATTTTTTACCTCAAGAAGTTGAGGCTTTTTTAATAACAACAAGTGATGAATTTTTAGGGGAATATACCCCTAATCACGCAAAAAGATTAGAGTTTTTAACAGGATTTACAGGCTCTACGGGGTTTGCTCTTATTTGTAAAAAAGATAGAAATATTCTATTTATTGATGGAAGATATACGCTTCAAGCTAAACAAGAATGCGGAGAAAAATTTGAAATTGAGGATGTTTCCAATTTATTTGAAAGATTGAAAGATGTAAAATTTGCACTTGACGGAAAGTTTTACTCTTATCAATTCATTAAGAATTTAGAGGCAAAAGGCTTAAATTTTAAAATTATATTAGATTGCCCTATCGATAAAATTTGGCAAAGAGAGGTTGATGTTTCACGTGAAACATTTAATTTTGAGCTTGCAGGAGAAACAAAGGAAGAAAAATTTGCAAAAGTGTTTAAATATTTGAATGATTGCAAGGCAGATGCACTTTTTATCAGCGATCCTCACGATGTTTGCTACTTATTTAACATCCGTGGCAATTATTTAGAGTATTCTCCTATTATTCCATTTTTTGCAATTGTTTCACGTGAAACACAAAAACTTATCTCTCTAGATGATGTTAAAACCTTAAAGTATGGCAAAATATTGCTTCAGTCGTCAGCCCCCTACTCTATTTTTGCAGAACTTTCCAAAGAAAATACAGTGATTTTTGAAAAACAAAATTTTTTACAAATACAAAAATCTATTAAAACACCATTTGAAATTGAGTGCATCAAAAAAGCTCACATAGAAGATGGAAAGGCCATAAAAAACTTTGCTAATTGGCTTAAAAAGACAAATCTAGAAAATGAAACGGAATTTACTATAGGGCAAAAATTACTTGAGTTTAGAAAGAAACAAAATGGCTTTATTTGTGAAAGTTTTGCTCCTATCGTTGGCTTTAAAGAAAATGGTGCAATTGTGCATTACAGAGCAAAAGAAGTGGGTGCAAAGCAAATTAAAGGAGATGGAATGCTTCTTGTTGATAGCGGTGGGCAGTATTATAATAAAGATAATGAAATTTGCGGAACAACGGACATAACCCGTGTTTTTGCAATTGGAGAAGTAAAGGCGGAAGAAAAGCGAGCTTATACATTGGTTTTAAAGGGGCATATAGCTCTTTGCAAGGCCGTGTTTCCAGTTGGCACAACAGGGGCGGAACTTGATGTTTTAGCAAGACAATTCTTATGGAAAGAAGGCTTAAATTATAATCACGGCACAGGTCACGGAGTAGGATACTTCCTATCAGTTCACGAAGGACCCTGCTCTATTTCAAAACGCTCTAATGTTGCATTGCAATCTGGTATGGTGCTTTCTAACGAACCAGGGTATTATAAAGAAGGGGAGTTTGGGGTGAGGTTTGAAAACTTAATTTTAGTCAAAGAGGCTCAAGTGAAAGGATTTTTAGAATTTGAAGTTTTAACAAAGGCTCCAATTGAGCCAAAGCTACTTGATTATGAAATTTTAACTGACGACGAATTAAACTGGTTAACAAGCTATTCTAGCGATATAAATCACCTCGTGTAGTAATTTTAATATTTGCTTTCTCACCCTCCACAACTCTAACCTTAATACCTTCTCTTTCAAAAAGCTGTGCGTCGTCTGTAAAGTTTAAATCTTGATATTTTTTATGCAATTCATAAATAGTTTTAAATTTAAATCCTTGAGGAGTTTGCGTGGCAAATAGACCTTCTCGCTCCACCGTCTCCAAAACATAATTATTATGAACTCTTTTTATTGTATCCTGCAATTTTATACAAGGAATAACTCCAAGCTCTCCATCGTTTAAACATCTTATCACTTCTTGAATTAATTTGCTTGAAACGAAAGGTCTAACACCATCTGTTATAAGAACATCCTTATAATTCATATTCTTTTTAGCTAAAAATTCAAGACCTTTCAAAACGGAAGCTTGCCTTGTTTTGCCTCCAAAAACATATTCTACACTAGAAAAATGCTCTTTAAAAAAGCTCTCGTCCTCCTTTCTTATAACAACAACAAGATTTGTAGAAAAAGGAGTAAAAGTGTTTATTGTTTTTTGTAGGATAAATTCATCTCCTATTTTGTGATACTGCTTTGGAATGTGAGAATTGAACCTTTCTCCAAAGCCACCAGCTGTTATTATTGATACTAACATCTTGCTCTAATTTTAGTTTTAACCGCAACTGTGGAGATGCGTTTTTTGTTTTTTGACCTTTTTCTTTGTTTTATAATTGGCTTTACTGTTCTGCTATCTAACCTTTCTTTTATATATTCGTCTATTTTGGCATCTAATTCTGGGATGTAATCTGTAAAGAAGTGATCCGCCCCTTCAATTAATTCGTAGGCAACGGAAACGGCTTTTTGTCTTTGACACATCTGCACTAGTTTTGTTGTTTCTGTTGGTTTTGAAATTTCATCTTCACTACCTTGAATAACAAGCCCAGATATAGGGCAAGGAGAGAAAAAGCCAAAGTTGTATCTTGAGCAGGGCGGAGAAACTGCTATAAATCCTTCAATTTCAGGTCTCCTCATTATACTTTGCATACCAACATATGCACCAAAGGAAAAGCCTGCTATCCAGTAGTGAGATGTTTTTTCGTTTTGAATTCTAAGCCAATCAAGTGTAGCATTTATATCGTCAAGCTCACCTACCCCATTATCAAATTTACCCGAGGAATTTCCAACACCTCTAAAGTTTATTCTAAGCACAGAAAAGTTATTATTAACAAACGCCTTATACAGATGATAAGTAATTTTATTATTCATCGTTCCGCCATAAAGGGGGTTTGGATGAAGGATTAAAGCTGTTGGAGCTTTTGGGTCTTCCGCTTGATGATACATTCCTTCCAGCTTCCCTGCTGGTCCTTCAAGGTAGATTTTTGGCATTTCTTCATCTATAACTTCCTTTTGGTTTTTATTCTAAATGCAAAATTTTCAAAAATCAAGCAAAAATTTTAAACAAATAGTTCAATAATAAAAATAAAAAAAATAAAAAGCAAGAAAAATATATTATAAACCGCTTTCCTTTAAGGTTTTATTAATATTTTTTTAGTTGATTTTTACAATGTGAAGTTAAGAAAATCTTTAATAATTAATTTTTAACAACCTTTAATCTCTTTTATTTATTTTTATTATAAGAGGAGTTAAGAAAGGATTTTACAGAAAGTAAGTAAGAGTAAGAATAAAAAGCTCCCAAGCTAAATAGTAGTAATATTGAAAGTGAGAAGGTAAAATCTTCATATTTTAAAGATTGAAACCAAATTGTAAAAAATGTTAAGAAGGATAAAAAAGCAGGTAATATGGTGAAGGCTTTGCTTTTAAGTAATGCTAGATTGGTGAAGTGAATTTTTTTAAAGCTAACTTCTTTAATCGTTAAAAGACCAGCTAAAATTATTACAGTGATAGAATAAAGAACTTTATCAAATTTAAAATGAGGAATAGTTGTTAGAATCAAAAATGATACTGTTGAGACTAAAATTAAAGCTTTAGAGGCAAAAAAAGCGGTCAGGTGCATTTTCAAAACTTTATCTTGTTTTTCTTTATGTCTTGTTTGTGTTATTATTTTTACTAAATCTTCCTGCTTTTCTTCAAAAAAACATTTTTGTAATTTGCAATCTTGGAACTTCACACTCTTTAAAGATGTTTTAATTATATTGCTTCCAGAATTAAAAACCGCAGATTTAAACCTCCCCTCTTTAAAAATAGAATGATAGAAATTACATGAAAATAAGTCTGAGCCTAAAAAGTCAACTTTTTGAAAGTTAGATTTTATCAAATTTGAATATGCAAAATCGCAAATAACAAAATTTACATCGTGAAGTCTACATTCTTGAAATTGGCTTGAATTAAAATTTGCATCTTGATATGTAGTTTTTTCAAAATTACACTTATAAAATTCACTTTTTGTAAAAACGCCTGAATTTGAAAAAAAATTGTTAAAATTGCAAGCTTCAAAGCTTAAATTGGAAAGAAATATTGAATTTGCACTGCAATTGAGAAATGAGGAATTTTTTATCTCCTTACATAAAAAAGAGCTTTCCGATAAATTACAACCATCAAAAATAATTTCATCCATAGCTTCCTGCGAAAAAGTGGCTTTTGTTAGATTGCAATTTTTAAACATAGCCCCAGATAGATTAAAATTAGAAAAATCAAATCCTGAAAAATCAATATGCATAAAGGATGCCCTTCTACCCTCTTCTTCACCTTGTAAAAAAAGTTGATGGCTTGCCAAAAACTCCATGACTCCCGTGAAATCTCTATCTACGGAATTAACTTTAGTGGCTTTCATATTAAAACTATTGACAAAGTTAGCATTTGTGTTTAGTGTAAACAAAAGT
>JBIKUA010000003.1:0-15169 GCA_044347825.1 Candidatus Deianiraeaceae bacterium
GTACTTAAAGGACTTTTAAATTTTTCATAAAATTAAATTTTTATGACAAATTTTAAAAGAGGTGATGGGAGTACTAATAGAAAACCATCTACATTTGAGGAATTGATGAGAGCGATGACAACCCAATCTAATAATCCAGAACTTATGAAGAAGCTTGCAAATCATCTTTACAAGCAAAATTGTGAAGAAAATAAGTTGAATTTAAAGAAAAAGAGTTGGGATTTAAGAAAAGATAAATTGAGCTTTATTATTTATAGCTTTATTTTACTTTGGCTTTCAATTAATCAGAATTTACCTTCCTATACAAGCAAATTGCTTGTAATAGTTAAATCATTAATTTAATCACCCTCCTTTAAACTTCCAACCGTTAAAGTTATTTTAGCAGACTTTTTCTTCAGTTTATTTTCTAAAAATTTGAATTTAAAATAATTAGGAAATTCTTTTTCATATTCTTTTAATTCGTAATTTGGCAAATTAATCTCTTCATTTTTGCCTATAATAACAATTTTCTTTGGTTTTTCTAAAGATGAATTAACTTCTAAAAAAGGGTTAATCCACTTAGAGACGGTCATTTTAACATTTGCAAAATTTGGAGTGCCAAAAATTATTGCAGTTCCGCAAATGTTTCTATCGTCATTACAAATAAAGTAATTAGCATCACCTGCTACTTCTTTTACGAAGCTTCCAATTTGCTTAACATCTCTTTCGGGTGCAAAAAGCTGGGGCAAGATATGAAATATATAAATTACAAACATCAAAGGAAATATAACCTTTGCACTAATTTTTAAAGCATCTTCTTTTGTATTGAAAAAATATAAAGCACAAATAGGAAAAAGTGTGAAAAACATACAAAGCCAAAACACTCCAACTTGGGCGTTTGCAACTATAATATATATGAATGTAGCAATAAATGGCAAGAATGCGTTTAGCAAAAGAAATATGCCGTCAAAGTTAAATTTTGGAAGGAATTTACCATCTTTAACTTTAAAAAATGCAATTAAGAATGGAATGCAGAATACAAAGGTCATTAAAATTAATCTAGGAAGCTCATACCAACGCATTTTAAGGCTTGATGAGTTTTCACTTAAATAAGCAAAGGCTCCATAATTTGATGACTGCAATAGATTGATAACATAAGGAGTTAAAACTAGAAGAAATGCTAAAATTCCTAAATATAAAAATGGAGATTTAAACAAAGCTCTACCTTCTTTTGTAATAAAAATTGTAAGCCACAAGCACCCAATTAAAATTATTGCAGAGTATTTAATTAGCATTACAACTCCACATAAAACACCTAAAATAGGAAAGAGCCAAGCCTTACCTCTTGCAACCGTTAGGTAAAATAAATAGTAAATTGCACTAAATAAGCCAAAATTTGCACTATTTGCGTTGAATTTTGTGTAAAAAATATGCACTATAATGCCAGAGCAAAAAATAACTGATAGCAAAGCTTTTTTTTCATTTCCTAAGATTTCTTTTGCAAGTAAAAAAGTAAAAAGAAATAGAAAGGCTTGATGGATAGGGGTTAGCATTTTGTAAAAAATGAAGCTTCCTCCACCTAATTTTACAGATAAATAGCTTACCCATCCAAAAAATGGAGGGTGTTTATCGCTAGAAAAATCAAGATTTCTACCCCAAAGTAGGTTTTCTATCATATCATTTGCCAAAGTAAAGCTACTTGAAGATAGTATATAAACAAGCAAAAACTGCACCCCTATAATTAGCCAAAGTATTCTATTTATACTCATTTCTTTTTGCAATAAATTTCAATTACATAATCTTGCAGTTCAAGGTTTTTTTCTAGAGTGATTTTTTTTATCATCGCCTCAAGCTCTTTACTTGTGAATTCTATTATCTCCCCACCTTCAATTATAATGTGGTTATGATCTTTTTTAAGACTTAATTCATATCTACTTTTGCTATCTTTAAAATCTCTTTTTACAGTTAGTCCAAGTTCCGTAAAGAGGTTTATTGTTCTATATACTGTTGCAATACTTGCTGTTTTATCTACCTCTCGCACTTTAAAAAATATCTCATCAATATCAGGATGGTTTTGTGCGTTTATTAAAACTTCTGCAATTGAACGCCTTTGGGTTGTAAAGGTTAAACCACTTTCTGCAAATTTTTCTTCAAATTTCTTAAGGGACATAAAACTAAAAACATTTTACTGGTATGATATCAAATTTAGAATCTTCAAACGGATTAATTGAAGATGCGTGAGAAAGCATCCACCCTCTAAAGACTTCTTTTTTTAATTTTGTATTTTGTATTGTTAAAAAAACATAACTTTCACTTTCCTCTCCCATACAACATTTAGATGGTTTAATATTTAAAAAATCATAGTTATGAATTTTTTGAACTTCAAAATTTACAAATTCTGTCTTGCCAAGAATTTTGTTTGTAATTTGTAGGCGAACATTTTTATAAGAAAGCCCAAATTTTTTGGTTCCATTGTCAAACTCACATGCTTCTTTGTTTAAATTTTGCTTAGGTTTTACAACTTCATCAAGAATATCATTTAATGTTTTTGACCATGCAAAACTTAAAGCAAAAGCGCTTATAAAAGCAACAAAACTAGTAACAAAGATTAACCTTAACATTAATTCAAAATATCGTTAAATTTACTTAAAATTTCCTTTTTTTCGCCATCTTTTAACATAAGGCTAGACTTAACGGCACGAGATTTTTCTAAACTTCTAGGTTTATCTGTAAAAACAGTGTATTCTTTAGACCCATTTTTAAAATTATACACAAATGCACCTTTGTAATCTTTCTTTTTGTTTATCATTGGAATGATTATAAGGTATTTACTTCCTGTATTGTAAGAGTCGCTAGAAAGAACAATGCCATACTTGACATCTTGCTTTTTTTTATTACCTTGCTTACCTTCGGATTTTATTTCTACTATATCAAATTTTTTAAAATTACCTTGTGCAAAACTCACATTAATTGCAACAAGTAAAATGACTAAAAGCTTAAACATAAAACTTGCAAAATTATATTACTACGCTTAATAAAGAGAAAAAATTATAAGTCAATCAAAAATATGTTTGCTTCTTCGTTTATTGCATTAAAATTTATTAAGAGTAAAAAGCATTCCTTCTTACCATCTCTTTCGTTTTTCACTTCATTTTTTGGAGTTTTTATAAGCGTTTTTGCACTTATAACAACAATTTCCGTTATGGAAGGCTTTAAACAGGAATTTCAAAAAAATATTTTAGGATTGAGGCCTCACATAAAAGTATATTTTTTGGATGAAAATTATCGTATAGGGCAATTTCAAGATTATAAAGCAAAAAGAGAGAAACTTGCCGATGTTGGAATTGTAGGAGCTGTTGGTGGGCTTTCTGGTGAAGTTATTGCATCTGATGTTAGCGGAAAAAGAATGCAAGGAGTAATAATAAACGCTATGGAGGAGGAAGGTTTTTACTCTAGAGATTTACTTAAAAAAGGAACAGTTGGAAGCTTTAAAGACGGAATAGTAATAGGTAAAGAAATCGCTTTCAATCTAGGTTTAAGTTTAGGCGATGAAATTAACTTAATTTCTCCGCAATTTAGGAAGACGCCTTTTGGAAGCATACCAATTCATAAAACCTTTAAAGTGAGCGGTATTTTTGATGTAGGCATGCATTTTTATGATAGCTCATTTGCATTTTTAAACCTTGAGGAAGCTAGAGCATTTTTTGGTAAATCGGGGGCGGATTATTTAGAAATTATGCTTTTTAACCCTGATAATTTAGATAGTGCAAAACAAAAAATATCAGCAACCTTTGGAGGTAATGTGAGAATAACGGATTGGAAAACGGAAAATAGAGGATTTATACAAGCAATTGCTTTGCAAAAATCGGTTATGTTCTTCATTCTTTTAATGTTTTTATTGCTTGCAAGCTTTATTATGTTTTCTTCCCTTTCTGCCCTTGTTATGCAAAAAAGCAAGACAATAGCAGTGCTTCAAACTATGGGATTTAGTGGCAGGCAGGTTGCAAGCACATTTTTTCAAGTAGGGCTTTTTACAGCCTTACCAGCTATTATTATTGGAGTTTTACTAGGTGGGGTGTTTGTGTTAAAATTGGAAGAAATTAAAAATTGGCTTGAAGGCGTTTTAAATGCTAAGATTTTTGATGGAGCTTATTATTTTTTATCTTACATACCTTCGCACCTTGAAATTAGCGTTATTTTGCAGGTTGTGTTTGTAAGTTGTTTGTTATGTTTTGTTGCCATTTTAATTCCAGCTTTAAAGGCTATTAAAACAAAACCTATAGAAGCTTTAAGATGGGAGTAGTGAAGATTACTATCTTGCTACCAAGCTTTTAACAATTTTATAAACATGTTTTGCAATGCCATCGTATTCCACATTTACAAGAAAGTTGGTTGTTGTGTTTAGATGTTTTAATGTTGTGCTTTCCCATGTATGCGGAATTATGTTTAGCGAAACTACATTTCCCATAAGGTATGCCACGGTTAAAGAAACTCCATCAATTGCAATGCTTCCTCTTTGAACTAGCAAATTTTTGCCATAATTAGAAACTTCAACTTTAATTCTTTTATCCGCCCCTATTGTTTCAATTCCTACAATTCTTGCGGTTTCGTCTACATGCCCTGATACTATATGCCCTCCAAGCCTATCGCCCATTTTTAGAGAAGGTTCTAAATTGACGGGTGAGCCAGTGGAAAGCATTGCAAGTGTTGTTTTTTTGAGAGTGTCGGCGGATATGTAAAATGACATTTCTCTTCCAGTTTTTGCAATTAAAGTAAGGCAACATCCAGAAACAGCTATGCTATCGCCAATTTTAAAGCTAGATTGATCAAGAGCGGAAGATATAACAATCTTTTTACCATCCTCATGTTTTGCAATTTCCTTAACTAAACCTGTTGCTTCTATAATTCCTGAAAACATACTTGAAAATAAAAAATAATTAGTTTAAGCTTAATCAAAATTATTTTAAAATCAAGTGAATAAATATGTTGAATTTGGCAAAATTGTAGATACACACGGTTTAAAAGGGGAGATAGTGGTAGATTGCTTATTTAAAAATGTAGAGCATTTTTTAGCGTTTGGTGTTTTTATTAAAGATGAAGAGGAATTTAAACCCTTGAATATTAGGAAAAACGGCGTTAAAAAAGATGGAATTATACTAAAGATAGCAGATGTGGAGAGTTTTGAGGTAGCAAGAACGTGGGTAAAAAAAATTATTTTTTCCCCTCGGGAAGCTTTGGAAATGCTAGATGATGGCAATAGTGATACTTATTTTGTTGCTGACTTGATAGGTCTTAAAGTTTTAATTGAAGGATATGAAGAAGCTTATGGAATGGTAGCTGATGTTGTGGATTTTGGTGGAGGACCTTTACTTGAAGTTAATTTGGCAAGCGAACATCCTAAAAACAAGGGTAAGTCCAGTTTGGTTGAATATCATCAAAAAAACCCTCACACAGTAAAAGAGGTTGACCTTAAAAAAAGTCACATTATATTTAAGAATAATTTAGGAGATTTATGAGTAAAAAGGTAAAAATTATTATAATAAGCATTTTAATGTTTATAGTGCTATTGATAAGTGTTGGATTTTATTTTTATAGCGTTTGGAATGTGAAGCAAGCAAAGTTATCAAACTTGAAGGTGAAAAACCCCGTTGCATTTGAAAAGAGAGAAATTGATATTTTAAAAAATGAGATAATGATTTTAAGAGAAATTGTAAACGAACAAAATCAACCTCAAAATCTTGAAAGTGCAAAGCCTGCTCAAGCTCAAATTATTATAAAAGATGAATTCTCGGGTGTTTTAATTTCTCTGTTAAGCCTTGAAAAAAAGCTTTACTCTGGAGGTGAGATTAAAAATGAAGTTATTAAAATTAGAGCGTTTTCTGGCAAAATAACCGAAATTTATGCTATTGCAAAGGATATTGAAGAGGTGCAAAAATTAACTTCAAAAGATGAGTTATTAAATCAATTTGCAGATTATGTTCGTGCAATAAAACAAATAGAAGTTAGCAAGCAAGAAGGCAAATTTGATAAAATTCTTAGCATAATAGCGAAGTATATTGTAATTCTTGATGTTAATAAAAAGCAGGATGAGGTTTTGCTAGAAGCTGAAAAAGCTCTTCAAAGTGGAGATTTTTATCGTGCTTTTAAATTAGCAAATAGTGTTAAACCAAAAGAGCTTGAAGAGTCTATCTTTCTTATCAATCTTGAATTTTCAGCAAAAATACAAGATGCAATAGACAAAATCCATTTTATTATAACGCAAAAATTATAATATGGATTTCATATCAAAAATTTTATCCTCTTATTTTACAGCAGAAAATTGGCTTAGTGCAACCATAGAAGGCGTTTTATTTGTTATTGGAATTTACGGATTATTTCAATTATTTCTCTTTATTTTAAGATATTACATCATATATAATATAGCAAAAAAGCTTGCTGGATTGCTAAAGCTTAAAAATCCTCCTCCAGAGCAACCAAAACCAACGGAAAAAGAAGATGAATTATTAAGAGATGAAGAAAAAGAAATTGAGAAAGAGGCGGAAGTGGAAAAAGTGACGGTTGAAAAACTAAGGAAGGATAAAAAAGAAGGTAAAACATACTCAAATAAAATGGAAAGTCAGGAGCAGGAGGGCGAATTTAAAGAAGCTGATTTTAAAATTCATATTCCAAAAGCAATTGGTAAGTGGCAAAAACTTGTTCTAGGTAGTAGGCAAAATATGATTATTGCCGTTGCTAAAAAAATGCAAGAAACACGCAACCCTAACTTTTGGCAAACGCTTGTTGATGTTCAAAGAGAGCAGGCAGGAACTTATCGTGGTAGACAATAATTATAAAAATTATGAAACTGCAAGACTTAGCAATGAAGCTTATTTCTTTTAAAACCGTAAGCCCAGAAGATAACGGCGTTATGGAATTTTTGGAAGGTATTTTACAGGATATTGGATTTAAAAATATTTTAATACAAAAGTTCACCGATATTGATGAAACGGCAAAGGATACTTTAAATATGTATGCTTCATTGCATTCTGATGTCAATCTTAAAAATTTGTGTTTTGCAGGGCATGTTGATGTTGTGCCCGCTGGAAAGGAATATTTATGGAAGTTTCCACCATTTGAGCCTGCAATTGAAGATGGTATTTTATACGGCAGGGGTGCAAGTGATATGAAGTGTGCGATAGCTTGCTTTATTTTTGCATTAAAGGAGGCGTTGGAAGAAGGTTTGGTTAGAGGAAATATATCATTACTTTTAACGGGAGATGAGGAGGCAAATGCTATAAATGGAACAAAAAAAATGCTTTATGAAATTACAAAAAGAGGTATAAAAATGGACGCTGTTATTGTGGGCGAACCAACAAGCGAGGAAAGGTTAGGAGATGTGATAAAAATTGGTAGAAGAGGGAGTATTTCTTTTAATTTGGAATTAGAGGGAGTGGAAGGGCATATAGCCTATCCGCATTTAGCTAAAAATCCTGTGCATGAAATTGGAAAGCTCATCAATCTTCTTTCAAATCTCAAACTTGACGATGGAAATGACTTTTTTGCACCGTCTTCCTTGCAAGTTGTAAAGCTTGAGGTTGCAAATAATGCGGAAAATGTAATTCCTAAAACCGCCTCCTGTTTTTTTAATATTCGTTTTAACAATATTCACACGCCAGAAAATTTAAAAAAATATATTCAAGATTTTATCGCTAAAAACACTGATTTTAAATTTAAATTACAGGTTCGTATAAGTGGAGATGCCTTTTTAACTCCAAAAGGAGAGTTTGCGGATTTGGTATTTAATGCAGTGAAGGAAGTTTGCCAATTTGAGCCAAAATTTAGCACGAGCGGTGGCACAAGTGATGCTAGATTTATCAAAGATTACGCCCCTGTTGTGGAGCTTGGTGTGCTAAATAAAACAGCACATAAAACAGATGAGTGTGTATCTATTGAAGATATGATAAAACTGAAGGATATTTATAAAAAATTAATTGTTAACTGGGGGAGAAATTTATAAAAAATTAAATATCTTATTGAAAAATTAAAAAAAGTAGTTAAAATATCGCTAATTATTGCAACACTTTATATAAAAATGAATAATGTAGAAATTAGAAAAAACCTATCTAAACTTCATAGGATTATAGGCAAATTAAGAATGGATGATTTAACATACACTCACGCATCTGCAAGGCTTGAAGAAGGAGATGAATTTCTTCTTTCGCCATTTGGAATGAGATTTAAATATGTTAAGCCAAATGATCTTTTAAGATTTAAGCTTACAGGTGAATTAATGCCAAGAGAAAGAGCCTCTTCTGTGCACGATGATTTATTTTTACTTTTTGGTAAAAATATTGTGAGTAAGGTGCTTATGCTTCCAAAAGAAAATCCTCAAGCTTTTAATAAAACTGGCTTTGCTATTCATAGCTCTATTTACAAAGCAAGGAAGGATGTAAATTGCGTTATACATCTTCACACGAAAGAAACAATAGCGGTTGCATCAAGTAAAAAAGGATTGCTACCTGTAAGCCAGCATGCTTTACATTTTTATGAAAGTATTTCTTCCCATTCATACAATTCATTAATACTTACACCACAAGAAGAAGAAGAGCAATTAATAAAGGATTTAGGTTCAAATAATGTAATGCTTTTGCAAAATCACGGCTTTATAACGGTAGGAAAAACCATTTGGGAGGCACTTTTTTATGCTTATCATCTTCAAAAAGCTTGCGAAGTGCAGGTTTTAATTAAGGAAGAAGATTGCATCTTTCCTTCACACGAAACTTGTATAAAAGCAAAAAAAGATTTACTTTCGTTTGAAGATGATTTAGGGAGAAGAGATTTTGACAGCTTTCAAAAAATTCACAATCTAATTTGGTGATTTTATACTACAAAATAAAGTAAAAAATTCCCTTGTAAGTTATTTCCGAGATGTTTTATGTTTAAACAATTAAAGTTTAAGCAACTTCAACTTTAATAAGGTGAAGAACTTTTTTAACCAATCCTTCGCTGGAAGGGTTTACATCAACTTCAATTTTGGAGCCAATCTTTTTTAATCCAAGAGATTTAAGGTAAAGTTTTTGCTTTGGGCTTATTCCTATTGAACTTTTAACCTGAGTAATTATGTATTTTTTCATAAACTTCTTTTGTAAAATAAACTAGTAAGTTTTTTAATTACATAAAAAAACCTAGATGTCAAGTTTTTTTACCTAGTTTTAGAAAAAAAATGCTTGACAAATGGAAAAAAATATAAGATTAAATTTTGTTGCATATAGCAAGCCCCTGTGACGGAATCGGTAGACGTAACGGACTTAAAATCCGTGGAGCTTACGCTCGTGGCGGTTCAAGTCCGCCTAGGGGCACCACCTTTTGACCTAAGAAGCCTCTTAGAGTTGCAAAAATTTCCCTATCATATTTTGTGGGCTCTATTATATTCCAAAGAACTTCATCAAAGTTAAATATCTTGCAGGCGGAAATTGTATGAGATATAGCTCCAAGATAGTTGCTAGCAACTAAAGTTGTTTTTGCATCAAAATCTCTTATTATATCTAGAGTTAAATCAAGCATTGTTTTTTTTGAGGTTATAGGGGTGCAAATTCCTCCTGCCATTTCAATTAAAATATTTTCCTCTCTTTGTAGACTATCTTTAATTTTCTCCTTACAGAATTGCAAAACTTCATCATATTCAAAAATTACGCCCTCTAAAATGCCTGCAATATTTGGAGAGGTTGGCTCTTTTAAAAAAACTTTTGTCATTTTTTGAGCATTTTCCATTGTATTTTCAAGACCTAAAATAGAAAGTGCCTGCCCAATATCACTTTCTTTTAAATTTAATTCTTCAAATCCAGAAATTATTGGCTTTAAGTAATTTATTTTCTTGCCATTTGCAATTCCTTCCTTTAACAACTTACAGCAAGTAAAAGTTTTGCCAACACTAGTGTGTATGCCGTTTATTATTTGAACTTTTTTCATTAATATGTATATTGATATATTACTTTTTTTAATTATTTTAGTTATTTTTACAAGTTTAATTTTGCGAATTTTACAAAAAAAACATAATTCTCACAAAGAGGAAGATGAAGAAGCAGAACATGAAATTGAAGATTATGAAGAACAAACAATTCTGTGGAAAAAAGAGCATCCAAATACAGATGAAGAGAGCGAGGGAGATGATAGGAGGGATATATATAATAAGAAGACGCCCAAATATAAAAAGAGCGGTTATCAGCCAAAAAATTATAGAGGAACTGATATTGAAATTGCAGGATTTGAAAGTGCAAAAGACACAAAGGCATTAAAAGGTGAAGGCATTACGGATGCTGAGAAGCAAGAATTAAATAAGGAAATAGAGAAAGATAAGGAGATGGAAAAAGCACCAGAGGTTCCAGTTATGGACCCAGAAACTATAAAAAGTGGTATTGCTGCAACTAAATCTGCCCTTGAAAAAATGCTACTTGAAGTGAAGGAGAATTACAACGCCACAGGTAAATCTAGTGCAAGAGATAATAGAAGAAATTCACTTGAAGATGTAAAAGATAGGATTGATGATAAATCAAACTCTAAAGAAAATAAAGAAAAGAAGCCCAATAAAGATAATGGAAGAGGAGTTTAATTGGGATTTGAAAGAAATTTTTAAAATCATTTTATAATTTGCTTGACAAAAAACAAAAACTATACAATACAATAGTAATTTATTTAACAAATACAAGTAATAAAAGTAAAAATGGCAACTCACGAAAAAAAATACGATGCACCAGCAACAAAAAAATATGCTTGTGAAATTACACTAGAGGAAGTTAATTCAAAGGCAGAAGCGGAATTAATGGGAATTGCACAAACGGCAGAAATTAAAGGTTTTAGAAAAGGTCATGCTCCAATGAAAATGATTAAAGAGCTTTATTTTGCAAAAGCATATAATGTTGCAATTGAAACTCTTGTTAGAGATGAGATTGAAAAAATTGCAAAAACGGAGAACTTCAAACTTGCTTCATCCCCTTCCGTTAAAATTAATGAGGATGAAAAAGAGAAAATTGCATTTGAAGTAACATTTGAACTACTTCCTGAAATGCCCTCCGATTTTGATTTTTCTCAAATTAAAGCTACTTCTTACGAAGTTGAGCTTACAGAAGAAGAGCTTTCTAAAGAACTAAACCTAATTGCTGATAGAAATAAAACATTTTCTGCAAAAGAAGGTAAGGCTGAAAAAGGTGATGTAGTTGTTATTGATTTTGTTGGAAGAATTGATGGCGTTGAATTTGCAGGAGGAAAGATGGATGGGCACGAGCTTGAACTTGGAAGTGGGTCATTTATCCCCGGATTTGAAGATCAACTAATTGGCACTTCTGCGGAAGAAAGCGTTATTGTAACTGTTACTTTCCCAACCGAATACCATGCAAAAGATTTAGCAGGCAAAGAAGCTCAATTTTTTACAAAAGTAAAAGAAGTTAAAAAGGCTGACAAATCTGAAGTTAACGACGATTTAGCAAAAAAACTTTCTTTTGAAAATACAGATGCTTTAAAAAAAGAAGTGAAAGAAAAAATTGAAAGCTTCTATAAAAACGCACATAAGGAAAATCTAAAAGGTGAGGTTTTTGAAAATCTCTCTAAAGCTCTTTCTTTTGATGTTTCCGAGGACATGGTTTCTAAAGTTGCAAAAAGCATAGCGGAAGAAAAAAAACTTCCTGAAGATGAGGCTCAAAACCTAACAGATGAGGCAAAAAGAAGGTTAAGACTAAGTTTCTTTTTAAATCACATTGCAAGCGAGCAAAAAATTACTGTTTCCGAGCAGGATTTTACAAATTTCATTATCCAAAATGCCTCTTATTCTGGAATGAACCCATTTCAAATGCTAGAGTTTTATTCTAAGAATAAGGAGGCAAGAAAAAAGCTTGAAATTTTACTTGAGGAAAATAAAATTTATGACTTTATTTTTGAAAGAATTTCCGTAACAAAGGAACAAATTTCTAAAGAAAAATTTGATGAAATTTTAGAAATCAAACGCTAATATGCTTTTTGAAGAGCCAATTTTAGAGCAAAAAAAAACTACTAAAAGTGTCTCTTCAATTGAGACTTTAAATTTTGTTGGGGACTGTGAAATTTCCAAATTTCATAAAAACTTACAGGATAAAAACCTTCATCACGCAATACTCTTGCCAGAAATATATAGTTATTTTCAGGCTTTATTGCAGGATTTTTTAAATTATTTTTGCAAAGAAGATTATGAGCGTTTTGATTTAAAGCCAAATGAAAATGGTAATATTTTGATAGAAAATTTTGAAGAAGCCTTGAGTTTTGCACAAAAAACTTCCTTTACAAGTAAAAAAATTATCATAATTTATGGAGTTTGCGAGCTTTCTTTGAGTGTGGCAAATGCATTGTTAAAAATTTTAGAAGAACCTCCAAAAGAAACATTCTTTCTTCTCATATATCGTAAAAAAGATGTCATATTAAGCACGATAAGGTCTAGAGCGGTATTGATAAGTTTTAAAAATTCTTATCAAAATTTTTCTTTTTTGTATAATAATTTTGTTAAAAGTGATGTAGGGGAGCAAGAAGTTTGGGAGATGACAGGTGGAAATATCAATCTTCTACCCATTTTTTTAAACCAAGATGCAAGTGTTATAAGAAATGATTTCAATAAATTGATTAGTGAGAATTTTTCGTATCTTAAATTTAAAAAATTTTTTATAACTCACAATCAAAAATCAATTTTTTTTAGCTTAATTTGTTTATTGATAGAGTTTGAAATATCTAAAAAGGCTTTAAAAGATACAAAATTTTATTTTTCCTTTATTTTACAAAAAAAATATGTTAGTATTTATAATACAAATTTGGAAGCATTTTTGTATTATACAATATACTGTTTATGTTGATTTATATTATAAAATGGCTCATTTTAGGAATTTTGATAATACAAAATTCACAAGCATTACTAGAGGTAGGAATAAGTCAAGCAGGGAAAGCGAAGTGTAATTTAAGTATAGAGGGAGGATTTTTAGAAATTAAATCAGGTGCGGATAGTGTGAATATAGGATTTAACCCTGAAGAACAACCAATTATATTTAATAATTGCACATTTCTAACGGTAGATAAAAAAAAGCGTCAAATTGAAGTATATGGAGGCTTTATTACTTCTAAAAACTGTAATAAACGCAGTTGTAATATCAATTTTTCAACCTCAAAACCAACTCAAGTAGAGGAAACTTCTAGCCTTGATACTGCATTTAATTTTATTGTCAACGAACCTCCTAAAATTACCCCTAAAAATAATAACTCCAAACCTTTAATTGCAATAGATGCGGGGCATGGAGGGCATGACCCTGGAGCGATTGGAAGTGGAGGAAATCAGGAAAAAGACATAACGCTTAAATATGCAAAACACATAAAAAAAGTTTTGGAAAACGGAGGATATAGAGTGTTTTTAACTCGCACAGGAGATGAATACTTAAAATTGCATGAAAGAATAGATTTATCTATGCTAAAAAATGCAGATATTTTTATTTCTATACACGCCGACTCTGCAAAAAACAAAAAGGCAAGAGGGGCAACAATCTATACACTTTCCCCCAATTCATTAAATGATGCAACAAAAAAAGCTGATGCAAGGCTGAATTTAAGTGGAAACTTTGTAGAGGGTGATAAAGACGAAGATTTATTATTTAATATTTTAAATATACAGCATAGCTCAAATGTGAGGCAATCTTTTGAATTTGCAAACACATTAAGGGATAAAATGGCAAACTTCAAAATTCATTTCACATCAGTGCCAATTCGTTCTGCAGATTTTGCAGTTTTAAAAGCTCCAACTTTCCCCGCAATTTTGCTTGAAATTGGATACATCTCCAACTTAGAAGACGAAAAAATGTTAAATTCAAGGGAATATATGGATAAAATAGCCGTTTCCATTAAAAAAGCACTTGATGAAGCAAAATAGTTTAGTATATAGTTGAAATCTCGGCAATATCAGTAACACCTTGAAGAACCTTAAGCCTCGCCTCCTCAAAAAGTGTTGTAAAACCCTTGCGTTTTATTAAATCTTGTAAATCTCTTTTTGGCATATTTGTTACAATTGCTTCTTCTAATTCTGCGTCAAAAATGAGAATTTCAAAAATAGGGGATTTGCTAATATATCCAGTTTTTCCACATTTATCACATCCAATATGTTTGTAAATGTGTCGTACATCCGTTTTGGAAAGACGCAAAGAAGATAGTTCCTCGCTTTTTAATGGAATTTCTAACTTACAATCTTCGCATAATATTTTGATAAATTTTTGACATATTATGCAACGCACGGCAGATGAAATAATTTCTTTTGCAATTCCCATATCACAAAATTTTGCAATTAAACTAAGAGCATCATTTGCTTTTATGCTAGCTGTTGTTTTCAACCCCTCAAGGTTTGCCCTCATTAGAGTTGCCACTTCTTCTTTTGACTTAACATCGTTTATTGCAAGCACACTTGGTTCATGCTTTAATGCTGAAGAAATATCATCTTTAAATTGCATCGAAAAAGGCGAGACAAACTCCAAACCTGCGTCCACCACACACACCTTTTTTGTTTTAGATGCTAGAAAATCTGTAATTGCATAAAATGTTGTTGTTATGCCTGTTTTTTCACCTCCTGCAACCCAAATTCCACCCGAGGTTTTTTCTAAAATTTTAATAAATTTTGCAAGATTGCTTTTTGCAATTCCAAGCTCCTCAAGGCTTAACGCTCTTTTAAATGCTTGAGATATTTTTATACTCATAGCTTCCCCAAAGGCAATTTTGCTAAAAAATACTTTAGCATCAAAGCCAAGAAATGTGAAGCTTCCGTTTTGAGGGTTTTGATTTTCCGCTATACTAACGCCAGATAGTATTTTGAAGCGATTTAAGAGCCTTACGCCAATTGAATTGAATAATTTATAACTCACCTTAAAAGAACCCTCAATTTTAAGACGAATATTAAGAAAAACTTCGTTTAATTCAAGAGATATTTCTGAACTTTTTAAAAATATAGCTTCATTTAAAATACTTTCTGCTAAGTCTATTATTGGATCCTTAACACTAACAACTTCTTTTGCTATTTTTCCATCAACACTAAAAACGCCGTCGTTTAAGTTTTTTACAAGAATTGCAACTCTTTCAAGCTTTATAAATGCTTCATTTATCTTAAGTAATAACTCATCTTTCTTAATATAGAATTTTTTAATTTTGATACCTTCTGGTAGGTTAA
>JBIKUA010000070.1:0-4791 GCA_044347825.1 Candidatus Deianiraeaceae bacterium
AAAAATCAATCAGTTTTATATTAAAAACGGATACATAACAACGCAAAGCTATATAAAACCCCAAAATATCTCAAGCGGAACAATTACAATTACAATTATTGAAGGTAAAATTGAGTATGTAAATTTTTCAAACAATAACACTAAAAATAGGCTAACAAATTTTATGCTAAACCCCGCAACGGAAGGCAAAAATACCAATATAAGAGATGTGGATCAATTAACTGAGAACTTGCAATCTTTTTCTTCTTTTAATTACAAAACAGAGCTTGATGCAGGCTCTCAAAATGGCTTAACAAGGTTAAATATCAAGGGTAATAGCTACTTTCCTTTTATTTTAAATGCAAGTTCAGATAACACAGGAGCGAAAAATACTGGAAAATGGAAGAAAAGCGTTGGACTGAATGGGGAAAATCTTATTGGTATTGGAGATGAAATTCATACAAAATATCTTTTTAGCACTGGAGAAACTGGCAAGACAAGCACTATTTTAATTGGCGAAAGTATCATTTTTAGATATCTAAAATTAAATTATGATTTTTCACTTTCTTCTTATGAAAATAGCATTAAAAGTGGTAATATAACTTTTGTTTCAAGCGGAAAAACTGCCTCTCATAATGCAGGCTTGAGTTATACATTTTTTAGGAAAACGGGCGTAAAATTAGGTGTGTTTACCAACTTAAATGTTGTGGATACAAAAAGTTATATAAATGATGTACTTTCTAAAGTGCAATCTCGCAAATTAACAAATGCGGAAATTGGGCTTTCTAATAATTTTTACTCTCATTTTGGAAGCATATTTTTTAAATTAACATACACAAGGGGCTTAACATTGTTTGATGGGTTAAAAGATAAAGAGGGTTTGCCTCGGGAGGCTCCAAATGCACAGTTTGAGATGCTTTCTACATACTTTCTTTACAATGTAAGGCTTCCTTTTAGCGTTAACTTTGCAACAACTTTTAGTGGACAGTATAGCAAAACCGAGCTTTATAGCCAAAATCAGTTTTCCATTGGGAGTTCAAACTCTGTTAGGGGGTATGAAAATTCCGCATCAGGACCTTCAGGATTTTTCCTAAGAAATGATGTAAGTAGAGACTTGCTAAGATTTTTCAAGCTTGGAGTTTTTGCAGATTACGGACAATCTCACTCTTATGTATACGATACAGATAAGCTTGCAAGTTATGGGGCATTTTTGGAGTTTAAATACAAAAAATTTAATGTAAAAACAACTTTTGCGAAACCTTATTTAAATGAGCTTGAAGAAAAGGGGAAAGTGTATTTGAGTGTGAGTTTATAATGAAATCTTGCAAGTTATTATGATTTTATTTCTCTTGTTTTTGAAGTGAAATGAAAATTAATGTGATATGAGAAAAATTAATAGAATATGTCTTTAGAAAAGTTAGGTGTATTTATGGAGGCACTTTATACGAGTGGTGAAGAAATGAAGCTTTCGCTTGAAATAATACAATTACTGCGTATTGATGTAAATAGTGATGTTGAATTTTTTTTACATCCTCATAATTATGATATATATGAAATTATAAAAAAATAATATTTAAATCAAGAAATACTTTGGAGTATGAATATATCGCTAAATATTTTGACCCTATATTTTTTTACTTTAAAAAAATACAAACAAAGAAGAGAGCTAATTAGATTATATATATTGTGCTATTGACAAATATTAATTAATATTTGTCAATGCCCTTTTAACATTTGCATTGCTTTTAATTTTAATTCTAATGGATATTATTTTGTTGTTTCTGTTGTAAATTGATACTCGCAAGATTTACATTTATATCTTTCCTTTTTCTTGTCTTTTATAACAACAAAACCAGATTGCCATATACAATCACAACCACATTTAGGACATTTCTTTAAAATAAATAAAAAGATTATTTATGTTATAAGTAAATTAAACATTAATATTTGTTAATGCCTTTTGATTTCATTAATTGCAAAAATTTCAGAACTTCTTAATTTTAATATAGGATAATACATAATTTGATTAAAATAATTTAGAATTTGCTAAATTAAATTGCTTTATATGTCAAGGCATGATACAAAAAGAGACTTTTAAAACCCTCGTGCAAGTTGGTATGAAGTTTGCAAAACCTTGAAGGAAAGCAAAAACATAACCTACGGCGAGCTTAGAAAGGAGTTTTTAAAAGCACAAGAAAGTCTTGCAATGGAAGTTGCCTCTGGTGTTTATAAGTATGGCTTTTTACCTAGGGATTAAACTCCTTAAAAGCCAGATAAGCCACTGTTGTTTTTAAATTATTTTGTACAATATTTCAATATTTAAAATAAATTATATATTATTACTTGACAAATATATTATTTATGTTTATAATAGTCGTGTGAATTGTTATTACTACTTAATATATGAAATATTCTTTATTGAAAGCATCGTTGTTGACATCTCTAACATTTAACTTAGCAAACGCTAGTGGTTTTGTTGAAATTGGTGGCGGAATGAATAAATTTACAATTGAAGATACCGAAGTAAGTCACAGCAGCCCTTCTTTAACTCTTGGTTTTGGTGCAAATCTTGACTTAGATGAAAAAACATTTTTAAATTTGGGTTTTGAAACATCTACTACCTTCGGTTACTATAGTATTAGTGAAAGTGAAAGTGAAAATAATATATTGCAACAAAAAACGAAATTTAAAAATTTATTTTCTAACTTTGTATACTTAGGGCTTGGTTTTAAAGTTTATGGTAAATTTAAAGTTTATGGTAAACTTGGTTTAGCTCACGAGAAGATTTCTACCGACTATACTAACAATATAACAACCACTCTTACAAGCTCTAAAAAATATAATTTTACTGGCTTTGGTTATGGAATTGGTGCTTCTTATCAAATTTCTTCAAGTAAGGCTTTAAATTTAGAATACTTAGCTAAAGATACTTCTTACGAAGAAAATGGGGAGAAAGCTGAGATGAGCAATCAAGTTGTAAGAGTTTCTTACAGAATGTTCTTTTAATTATTAATATCTTATTTTGAGATATTAATAACCCTCTTGCTTTAAATTGAGGTCTTTTACTTACTCCTTATTCACTTTTCATCACTTGATAGCATTTTTGAATAAAGCTTCAAAAGAAATACACTATTGTAAATACGGCTTTTTACCTAACGATTAAAATTTTTCACTTTTTGCTTACATAACAAGCATTCCTATATCATAATAAGAAAATTTGCCAAAATTTTTAAAGGCAAACTCATTATTTTTAATTTTCAATCAATTTAGAATTTTCAAATATTTTAAGGAGATTTCCCGCTTCACTCCCCTTTGCAACTTCCATAATTTCCATTGGAGAAGGCAACTTCCACGAGTAAATTAGCTTAACAATTAGCACTTCAAGAGCTTGTTTTTTACTTTCCGCAAATTTCACCTCTTCGCTACCTTTGTTTAAAATTTGATAAAGGCGAATTAGGTTTGGCATTCCAAATTCTGCTTTACCTAAGGCTTCTTTTTTAACCTTTTCTGCGGTTAAATTTAAAAGGTCGCTTAAAATTTCTACCTCATCAAGCCCCGCACCGAGCAAACCTTCAAGAATTTCTAGAGCATCTTGCACTTCACCATTTAAAATGCTTGCAAATAGGCATTCTGTTTCGTCTTGCGTTGGAATTTTAAGCATATCTTTAACTTCGCTGTAAAGAATTATTTTGCCGTTTGCATTTAGTATTGCTTGGTCTAGAATTGAAAGGGCGTCTCTCATTGAACCTCCCGCTTTTGAAGAAATTATATTAAGGGCTTCATCTTCAACTTCAAAGCCTTCTTTTGTTGCAACTGATTTTAAATGAAAGGATATTTCTTCCTGCTTTAAAGCTCTTAAAAAGAATTTTTGACATCTAGAAAGTATAGTAATTGGCACTTTTCTGCTTTCCGTTGTTGCAAAAACAAAAACGATGTTTGCAGGTGGTTCCTCGAGTGTTTTTAGTAGTGCATTAAAGGCTTTTGTGGAAAGCATATGAATTTCATCTATTATAAAAACCTTCTTTCTACCCATTATTGGTGCATAATGAGTGCTGGAAATTATAACCTTGACATCTTCTATACCTGTGTTACTTGCGGCGTCAAACTCAATAACATCAGGGTGGCTTCCGTTTTTAATTGCAACACAATTTGGGCAAACTTCGCAAGGGGTTGCGGTTTCCCCCTTTTCGCAATTTAAGTTTTTTGCAATAATTCTAGCAGTTGTTGTTTTTCCTACTCCACGAATTCCAGTAAGTAGAAAAGCGTGATGAACCCTGCCTTCCTCAATTGCATTTGTGAGTGTTGCAACCAAAACACTTTGCCCTACCAATTCAGCAAAATTTGTTGGGCGATATTTTCTTGCAAGTGCAATATAAGACATAACTAAAAAATGATAATATAAAATCTAACCTAAAATATTTTGCGTTGCAAGAAAAACTTTATTTTTGATTTAAATTTTTCACATATTAATAAAGTTAATATCTTATTATTTATTTGTAAATTAATGATAAAAAAATATTTTTACTTTAGTAAGTTGATTTTTTAAATTTTAAGTATTGACATTTAAAATTTTCAGTATTTCTTATTAATAAGATATTTTTACTAGTTTTTATGAAGGCAATATTTCCTATAATACTTTGTGGAGGCTTTAATACCTCTAATTCAACATCTTACAAGCATTTACTGCCGAGACAATTTTTAAAATTGCAAGATGGAGAAACCCTTTTTGCAAAATCATTAAAATTAATTAATGATGAAAACCTTCTCCCACCTGTGATAATTGGAAGCAAACTTCATCAAGATTATATATTA
>JBIKUA010000071.1:0-4778 GCA_044347825.1 Candidatus Deianiraeaceae bacterium
CAAATCTGCCTGTGGTGTGAAGACCTAAGGCTCTTCTTTCCTTGCTTTCTGCCTCGTTTGTTATCCAAACAAAGTTTGAAAAGGCAAAATCCATCTTGTTGCGGTATTCAAACTCTTGAACTGCGGGAATGATGGGAGAAATTGGGGTGTTTTCTATTTTTGCGATTTTAAATAGGGCGTCTTTCACTTGTTTTTGTTTTGCCTCCAGTTGCCCTTGATAGGTGATGTGTTGCACGGAACAACCTCCGCAAAGCCCAAAATGCTTGCATAAAGCCTCTTTTTTAAAGGGGGATTTTTGTGTGATTTTTGTGATTTCTGCAAGTGCAAAATTCTTCTCTTCTTTTGTGATTTCTGCGTCCAAAACTTCGCCCATAACGGCGTTTTTTATGAATAAAACTTTTGAGAAGTCGTTGCTTCTTCCAACTCCGAGACCTTCCGAGTTTATATCAGTAATTGTGATGTTTTTAACTTCTTTTTTAACTTCTTTTGTGGCTTCCATATAGATTTTTCTATTTTTAAGATATGATATTTGAAAAATTGGAAAAATCAAGTTTAATATTTGAGCAAATTTGACATTTTGCGTCTTTTTGCATTTTTAGCTCTTTAAAATGATTGGGTTTGGAGAAGTTTATGGTGGTGAATTTTGTGAAGTTGCACTCTTTTTTTGCTAAAAATTGGAGAAGATTTTGGGAAATGAGGCTTCCCACAATTGCAGGCAAAGGGGGGAAAACTCCAGAATTTGCACAGGTTTTTGCTTCTTTAAAGGTTGTGTAATCTGCTCCAAAAAGGCATGCATAGCAGGGGTTTTCTTTCAAATACGCTAAAAAACTGTAGACTTGCCCTTCAAAACCCACGCAAGAGCCTGTGAAGAAGGGTTTTTTTAGCTCTAATGCGATTTTATTGCAAAGAGAACGGGAGGAAAAGCTATCTGTTCCGTCTACAATTGCATCAAAATTATGGGCTATTTCTTGGAATTCTAGGGCGGTTTCTTCGGTTAGATACTTGCAAAATGGCTTGACGATTGCATCGGGGTTTAAATCTTGAATGAATTTTGATGCTAAGTTTGCTTTTTTGCCTCCAATTTCGCTGTATTTGTATATAAACTGCCTTTGAAGGTTTGAAATTTCTAGGGCGTCGCCATCCCATATTGCAACCTCCCCTACTCCCGCTGAAGCTAAAATGGAGATGATTGAAGAGGATATCCCCCCTGCACCAACAAGTAAAACTTTGGATTTGCTTATAGCTAGAGTGCCTTCAAAATCAATGCCATTTAGGAGAATGGTTCTGGAGTTTCTTTGTAAAAAAGAATTTTGAAGCACAGACGCAACTAAGCTTGTTTTGCCTTATGTTTAGGGTTTTTGCAAAGAACATAAACGGAAGCTCCTCTTCTAATAAGTTTGCAGTTTCTGCACCTTTGTTTTGCACTTTTTAATGATGTTCTAACTTTCATATAAATATAAAATAATGTGTATAATAGAAAATAAAAGAGGTAAAAGTCAAGCGATTTTTCCAATTTTTTTCGCATCTTCGCAAATTGCCATTACTCGTGGGGCAAATTCCTCAGGAACGATGATGGTAAAGCCAATTCCAAGGTTGAAAATTCGCCTCATTTCTGCTTCTTCCACTCCTCCCTTTTCTGCTATCCAAGTGAAGACTGCGGGTCTCTCAAAACTCTCAAAATCAATTTCGGCGTTTAAGCCTTTTGGCACAACTCTCATGATGTTATCGTAAAGCCCTCCCCCTGTTATATGTGCGAGAGCCTTGATTTGTGGCACTTCTTCAAGGCATTTTTGCACTTCCTTGACATAAATTTTTGTTGGGGTTAAAAGTGAGTGTAGAACTTCGTGGCTTGCTTCTTCTCTTTCTAGAATGTAATTTACGAGGGAAAATCCGTTAGAATGCACACCGCTTGAGGGCAAACCGATGATAACATCGCCTGCTTTAACTTCGTTTATGCGGGGAAGTAAGGCTTCTCTTTCTACTGCTCCAACGCAAAAACCTGCAAGGTCATACTCTTCGCCTTTGTAAATTCCTGGCATTTCTGCGGTTTCTCCGCCTGTAAGTTCGCAACCTGCAAGTTCGCAACCTTTTACAATTCCTTTGATGATTTCTTTTCCTATTTCTAGATTTAGCTTGCTTGTTCCTAGATAATCTAAGAAAAATACGGGTTTAGCACCGTGGCATAAAACATCGTTTGCACACATTGCAACTAGGTCAATTCCTATTGTATCGTGCTTATTGAGGTGGAAGGCTAGTTTTAGCTTTGTTCCTACGCCATCTGTTCCGCTTACTAGAACGGGGTTTTTCATTCCAAGTTTTGAGACATCAAAAACGGCTCCAAAAAGCCCTATTTCGCTGGATTTGGATATTTTTTTAATCTCTTCTACGAAGGCGTCGCCTTTTTCAATATCAACTCCAGATTGTTTATAAGATGTTTTGATGCTTTTCATAAAAAAAGATTAGCTTTTTTATTCAATGTTTTAAAAAAAATAAAAAATCAAGCAATTTATTGTAAAATTTTTGAGATTAACATCTAATTGGTATTAATACTTAGTACGAAGGATATCAAGAATTTTAAGTAAGATATTTGGGGGGAAGATAAATTAGTTGTAAAAATTTTATTGCAATTCTTCTCAAAATGTTGTATAATCTAATTATTGTTAATTGTTAATTGTTAATTGTTAAATTTTTATATGCTTAAGAAAAATGTTACAAGTTCAGCCTCTGATATAAGTTCAGTCTATGATACAAATTCACTTTCTTCTAAAACATTTAGCATTAAAGACGGTAGTTTAGGAAGTCAAAACAGCATTGATATAAACGGTATTTTCGATTCTGCAATAGATAATTCTGTTTTTAGCCTTTCTAAGGAAAATTTTGTTGGAAATCCAGCTACGGCAGAAAATAACAAAATTTACGCCTTAAGATTTAATGGTAAAATGATACATGGTAAGCCAGTTCCACTTTCCCACTCAATTGCCTCTATTTCTTTTGATGAAATTAATACTAATACTGGTTGGAAAGATGTGGCAATGAAGTTGCAAAATCTTCTACCAAACAAGTCGTTTAGACAATTTCACGAAATAGAAGGAGGTAACACCCCTGAAGAAAGTGCAGAAGTTTTTTTAAACATTCTAAAATCCATCTACGCATATACTATTTTAGAGCTTGCAAATAGTACAAAATTAGAATTCGATGCAAAAAATATAAATTTATTAGTTAATAACATCATTTCCGAGGCAGAAAAAACTAAAACCAGCAACTTAATTTATAGCATTGACTTTCGTGATATAGCAAAAAAAGAAGTAGAAAAAATGGATGCGAGTATAGAAAACTACCTAACTCCAATACCCAATACAGATTTAGGTTTTCAAAATGGTAAAATTATATATAGAAATAAAATCTCTAATACAGAAAAGAAACAAAAAGTCGTTTCAATGCCATCTTTTCAAACAGAAAATATTGGAGGACGGGATAGTTCTGGGGTAATTGGTAAGATTGCCGATGTAATGCGTATTCCTTATTCAGTAATTAATGATTTAGATATTAAACATTTAAATGGTGAAATAAGAATATCAAACCCAAAATCGAAAGATTACCTATCTATTACATTAGATAAAGAAGGTGCGATAGCTATAGCAAGTAAGGATACTCTTTATAATTATGCTAAAAAGCTTGAAAAAACCGAAGATTATAATAAGTTTTTCAGTGAAGTCATAGGATATTTTAACAAACTATCAACATATCGATATAATCAAAATACAAATTTTCAGGTTATTGCACAATTTATAGACCCAAAAGACATGACTATCGCTTCTAGAGTGAAGAATACTGTTAGTAAAGGTGTTAAAAAAATAGTTAACTCTGTTGCAAATACCCTCCCAAATATTGCAAGGAGAGCGATTCAAATGAGAGATTATGATGACTTACTTCAATTTGCTAAAAAAGTATCAAACAATGATATATTACAAAAAAACTACACAGCAGAACAAAAAGCATTTTTCAACACATTAACTCCCGAACAAAAAGATTTACTTAAATCAAAAGTTCAGTTAAATGAAATAGCAGTTTTAACAGAAGAAGCTCTAGACAAAAAAATCAAAATTTTACCAAGTAATCTTAAAGCACTTGCTAAAGAAGCAAAATTTGAAGGATGGTTAGGTCAAAGTAAAGGAGCAAATGGGGCATTACTTTTTGCAATTTCTGAAGGTAAATTTAGTATGTTAGAAAACGATAAAACGCAATTTAAGATCAAGATTGGGAATATACAAATTCAGTTAAATGATGAAACTAAAACCTGCATTGTAGATACTGTAAAAGTTAATTATGACGATCTTGGATCGCACCTTCTTCAAAAATTTAAAACTATATATTTGGAAAATGAGAATGAAAATGAAAATGAAAATGAAGAAAAAGAAAGCCAAATGTTTAGAAAATTAAATCGAAATAGTGGAGGGTATGTAGCTTCGCTATCAGCAGAAAATTTAATATTTAAACCAAAAGAAAGTGCAATACCTAAATATCAATCTCCAAAATTTGCAAAAAAAATAGATGAATACATCAAGAGTATTAATGGCGCGAGAGCAGTAAAACATGATTTCATAGATTTATATTTAAGCACTTTTCAGCAAATAAGAGACCTAAAAGCGATGGAATTTGTTGAAGATCCAAAATTACGTAGCAAAGTTAAAAATTATATTGATGATTTACAAAGTAACATTCGTTTCAATGATGATGTTACAGGAATATCAGGACCTTACGAATTCATTTCAAATAAT
>JBIKUA010000072.1:0-4720 GCA_044347825.1 Candidatus Deianiraeaceae bacterium
TCTTATAATCCGCCTCAAAACATAACCCCTGCCATCACTTGAAGGATGAACCCCGTCCGCTATCAAAAACGCCGTGCTTCTTGCGTGGTCGGCTAAAATCCTGTAAGCCAAATCTCCCTCACTAGCTCTCCCAATAACCGATTTTGAGTAGTGAATTAGCTCCCCAAAAAGGCTCGTCTCATAATTATCCGTCTTCCCTTCAATCACGGAAACAAGCCTCTCAAGCCCCATTCCAGTATCAATACCCTTCTTTTCAAGAGGAAGCCTCGTGTTTTCATCCACCTGATTAAACTGCATAAACACCAAGTTCCAAATTTCCGTGTATCTAGCCCCATCTTGATGCTCCGTGCCGGGAAGTCCGCCATAAACTTTATCTCCATAGTCGTAGAATATCTCAGAGCAAGGTCCGCAAGGTCCCGTAGGTCCCATACTCCAAAAGTTGTCGTTTGTTTTGATTTTAATTATTTTATCCTCGCCAAAACCCGTTAAATTTTGCCAAATTTTAAAAGCCTCCTCATCTTCGTGAAAAACCGTGATATAGAGCTTTTCTTCAGATAATTTAAGCTCATCTGTTAAAAACTTCCAAGCAAAATAAATCGCCTCTTCCTTGAAGTAATCTCCAAAAGAAAAATTCCCAAGCATCTCAAAAAAAGTGTGATGGCGGTTGGTATGCCCCACATTTTCAAGGTCGTTATGCTTTCCTCCCGCTCTTATGCACTTTTGCACCGTGGTTGCTCGCCTTAAGTTTGTTTTTTCTGCTCCTGTGAAGATATCCTTAAACTGCACCATTCCGCTGTTTGTGAAGAGCAGGGTAGGGTCTTTAGGAACGAGGTTAGAGGAAGGCACGATTGTGTGTTCGTTTCTTCTAAAATAAGCTTTAAATAGGTTTCTCACCTCTTGATACGCATTCTGCATACTGATTTTTAATTTTTTTCAATTTTAAAGGGTTTTTTATATAAATCAAGTGTTTATGTAAGCAGATGTTGAAAAAATGTTTATTTGCTTTATAATGAATAAAAATATAGAATTAGATATGAAAAAAGATTGTATTGAATATGCTAAAATAGTAATTGGAGTAATTTTTATTATTGCTTTAATTTTTAATACAGATACTTTAGAAAAGTGGTATTATATATCAGGTATATTAATGCTTATTGCAACTTGTATTGCAGGATATTATGCTTACAATGCTTTTAGAGAGCAAAAAAGAGCAAACGACTTAAAAGAAAAGGAGTTAAAAGATAGAGAAAGGCAGACTTTTGAGCTTATTATAAATCAAGCATATTTGCTGTATAAGAGGTTAGATAGTATTTTTATAGAGATGAGCAATTATTATTTTCATACTAGTCTTCATAATGAGGATGTATTAGATAATTTTGATACAATCAAAGATAAAATTTTAAATTATTTAAACCTTGAAAATACAACCCCTGAGCAGAAAAAAAGTTTAATTTGCAAGGATTTGTATGATACTTATGAAATTTCAGAGCAAAGAAAAAAATTTGTTGAAGAATTAATCAAAAAAATAATTATTAAAAAAGTCATTTTTAACAAAAGTGAGTCAGATGTATTTTTATATAAAATACAAGAACAGATAAAATTAATTACACTATGCTTAGATGAAAGAAAGCCTTTTGAAGGAACTGACGGTTATCGTTTCTCAGATTTAACAGAAGAGTTTGTTTATACACCTATTTGGAATGCAAAATATGAATGCTTCCCAACACCTAAAGAGATAGAAAAATATATATTTTTAAGTGACTATATTTATTCTCAAAATAATTGCTTTATAAATTTACTAGATTTAGCAGAAATATTAGCTGTTTATAAAGACCTTGTTGAAATTCGTAATCAAGAATTAACAAAAGATTTATCGCTAACTGTGAAAAGCATTAATAATACTGCTATATTCAATACATTTCATAAAGTATATTCTCAAACTATTTTTTGCTGTAAAATTCTTTTACTATCTTATAAAGAAAAATATGGAAAAGATTACAAAGTTTTACAAAATTTAGAAGTTGATATAGATTTTACAGATGAGGAAAATATAAAACGAATATTCATCCCTCTTTTAACACTTGAGGAAAAGATGAAAGGAATTCCTCCAGAAACTATTGAAGAAGTCAAAGATAGCGAGATATTCAAAATTATCACAGGCAAACTCGCAGACAAGCAAAAATAATTCTCACTTCTTTTAGGTGTTTTATCACGGGTGCGAAACTATTAAAATGGTAAATTTTTATTATGATTTAAGGATGTTAAAGCTTTCCAAAAATCAGAGATATATTAGTGCCCCCAAATCCAAATGAGTTGGAAAGTGCGTAATTTATAGATTTTTCCTTAGCTTTTAAAGGTATAAGGTCAAAAGTATCAAGTGCACCATCAATTGGGTTATGTAAGTTTAATGTTGGAGGTAAAATACCTTTTTGCATTGCCATAATAGAAATTATCGCTTCAAGGCTTCCAGCTGCCCCAAGGAGATGCCCCGTAGCACCTTTAGTTGAAGACATATCTATCTTTTCACCTCTATATAAAACTTCTTTTACTGCATTCATTTCAATTTCATCTCCTAGTGGAGTTGAAGTTCCGTGTGCGTTTATATAGCCTATTTGCTGTGGATTAATTTTTGCTTTCGCAAGTGCCATTTTCATAGCATTTTTAGCCCCTCTTCCAGTAGCTTCTGGAGCCGTGATATGGTAAGCATCGCCCGAAAGCCCAGCCCCCAAATATTCAGCTAAAATATTAGCCCCTCTTCTTTTTGCATGCTCGTATTCTTCAAGCACTAAAACTCCAGCACCTTCTCCCATTACAAATCCATCTCTTTGTTTATCCCAAGGTCTACTTGCAAGTTCAGGGGTTTCGTTAAATTTAGTAGAAAGAGCTCTCGCTGCAACAAAACCAGCAATTCCCGTTTTGCAAATTGCACTTTCTGCTCCTCCGCACACAACTACATCTGCATCATCAAGCATTATCATTTGAGCGGCGTTGTAAATAGCGTGAGCCCCCGTCGCACAAGCAGTAACAGGAGAGTGGTTAGGACCTAAAAATCCGTATTTAATTGAAATATGACCAGATGCAAGATTAATAAGTGAAGCAGGTATAAAAAAAGGAGATACCCTTGAAACGCCTTTTTCATTTATCTTTAGAACTGTTTCTTCAATAACCCCAAGCCCGCCAATTCCAGAACCGACGGTAACGCCTGTTTTAATTAAGTCCCTTTCTTCCGTTGGTTTCCACCCTGCCATAGAAAGTGCCTCTTCTGCACCCGCCATCGCATAAACCATGAATTTATCAAGCTTCTTAAGCTCTTTATGAGGTAGGAAGTTTTCGGGATTAAATCCGTTAGGATTGGTTTCGGAAAAAGGCTTGATTTCTCCTGCTATTTTGGCATCTAATTCAGTAGCATCAAAGCCTTCAATCTTAGAAATGCCAGACTTAGAGTTTATTAAATTCTCAAAAGTCTCTTTTGAGGTTAAACCAAGCGGGGAAACCGCACCGTAACCTGTAATTACAACCCTTCTAGACATAAAAACTTAAACGAAATGAGCAAAAGCTTTACTTGATTCGATTCTTTTTTCCATTTCATTTTTTTGCTTAATTGCATCCCCTTCTTTGTTTAACACATTTAGGAATTCAGCAAATAGTCTTTGAGCCATAGGCTTGCCAGACTTCTTTCTTGCAACCTCAATAATTGTTTTCATTGCGATTTTTAAGGAAGTATCTCTTGTAATTTCAACTGGCACTTGATAGTTTGCTCCACCAATTCTTTTAGATTTTAAACGAGCTACTGGTCTAATAGTATTTAAAATTTCTATAAATAAAGAATTAACAAAACTGCGTTTTCTCTCCACATCTGTTAGAATTTCTTTTGCATTTTCAAGGTTTTTATCCTCTCTTACTCTGTTTTCCACTAAATCATCTATTGCAGAATAAAAAATTGTTTCGGCAATACTTTTTTTACCCTCAACCATAAGGTAGTTGATGAATTTTGAAACATAAACACTTTGGTATGTGTGGTCAGGCAGAACAAGTCTCCTTTCAAGTTTTCTAGCTTTTCTTGACATATTCTAAATAATTTATTTCTTAGGTTTTTTAGCACCGTAAAGAGACCTAGCTTGTTTTCTGTTTTTAACACCTTGACAGTCTAACGCTCCACGAATAACGTGATATCTCACACCCGGTAGGTCTGGCACCCTTCCACCTCTAACTAAAACAACACTGTGTTCTTGTAAGTTGTGACCTTCACCTCCAATATATACGATAACTTCATACCCTGAAGTTAGCCTTACTTTTGCAACTTTACGCAAAGCGGAGTTAGGTTTTTTTGGTGTTGTTGTATATACTTTTGTACATACACCTTTTCTTTGAGGGCAAATCTTCAAAGCGGGAGACTTAGAAAGATAAGTTCTCTTCTTTCTAGGGCTTTTTACAAGCTGGTTAATGGTTGGCATAATTAAAACTCTTTACTTTTTAAAATTAATATATTATAAAAAAAACACTAAATTTTACTACATTTTACTTTACTTTTAAAATATTTAAGTAAAATCTATTTGTATTTAAATTAATTATTATTTAAGTTTTGTCAAGTATTTTTATAAAAATGATTACAAAAAAACATTTTTTGAGGTTTTTAGCTTATCTTTTGGCGGTAATTATTGTTACTTTTAAGGCAAATGCTTACAAAAATGTTGAAGTTGAAGGCTTGCTTCGCTTCTCT
>JBIKUA010000073.1:0-4639 GCA_044347825.1 Candidatus Deianiraeaceae bacterium
GGGAGAACACGGCAACAGGTTTGTTGTATCTATCCTTAATTCTTGAAGCTAAAATACCGATTATACCTTGATGAAAGGCTTCATCTTCCACAAAAATCACGGGGTGATTATCAAGCCCGATGCTTTCTATTTTTTGAATTGCAAGGTTTAAAGAGCCTTCCTCCATATCCTTTCTTTTGGAGTTGAGGTCGTGAAGTTCTGTGGCAATTTTTAAGGCTTCTTCCTCGCTTTGAGTGGAAAGCAGAGTTGCCCCGAGGGTGGATTTGCCAATTCTTCCGCCTGCGTTAATTCTGGGCCCTAAAATAAATCCAAGAGTAAATTCCGTGATTTCCGCTTCACTGCCTGCAATTGCAAGTAGGTTTTTTAAGCCTATATTTGTTTTTGCCTTTAAAACCTCAAGCCCTGTCTTCACAAAAGCTCTGTTTAAGCCGACGAGTGGCATTACATCGCACACGGTTCCAAGGGCAACTAAATCAAGAAGTGATAGCAAATTTGGCTCTTTTGTGTTTGCATAAAAGTTGTTTTTACGAAGCGTCATGTTGAGAGCGACGATGAGCATAAATGTAACTCCCGCTCCGCATAAATATGTGAGAGGTGAGGTTTCATCAAATCTGTTTGGATTGATTATTGCAATGCTTTCTGGCTTTTCCTTTACTCCTAGGTGATGGTCTATCACGATAATTTCAAGCCCTGCCTCGCTTGCTTTTAAAAGTGGCTCAAAGGCAACAGTTCCACAATCCACAGTGATAACTAAGTCCGCCCCTTTCTTTCTTAACTCTAAAAGTGCGTTTGTGTTGGGGCCGTATCCTTCCTTTATTCTGTCTGGAATGTATATTTCACAATTTACGCCAATTGAGTTTAAAAATCGCTTAAAAATAGCACAACTGGTGGCTCCATCTACATCGTAATCCCCAAAAATGACAATTTTTTGCTTTTGCAAGATGGCTGTTACAATTCTCACCACTGCAAGCTCCATATCTAGCAGGCTTTCAAATGGGTTAGGCATTAAGCTTTTTATACTTGGGTTTAAAAATGCTTTTAATTCCTCAATTGAAATTGTGGGGTTTGATGCTAAAACGGAGGATAAAGCAGGGGAAAGCCCTAAAGACTGACTAAAAAACATAGCTTTACTAGTATCTGCCTCTAAAACTTCCCATTTATTTCCTAAAATTGATGATTTTTTCATACTTTTTTGATGGAATTTATGAGGTTAATACACGCAAGATTAACATTCTTTTTATTCCATTCAACTCCTTTTCTAGCATGTAAACGGCTTAGAAGGGAGTAATTATAGTAAGTTTGTTTAAGGGAAAGCAATCCGTTTGTTAAGGAAATTTCTAGTAGGCAATTTTTAGGAGCATACTCCTCAAAAAGCTCTATTTTAAAGGTGATATTATTTGATGTTTCCTCCAAAATTTTGATAATTCCTGTAGAAGGAAGGCGTGGAATGTGCCATATTCTTGTTTTGCCATCTTGTGAAAATCCTTCAATAACCTCAAGCCCTAAAGCTTCGTTTAAATAAACGGGATACCAAGTTTTAAATTCTTTTAAATTGCAAGCTTTTGTTCTTATTGCTTCAAAAGAAAGGTCAGTATTTAAGCTACTTTCAAAAATGCGTTTAGCAGGAAAAATAACTTCAAACAAAGCCATAAAAATTACAATCAAAAATACAATTCCAAGTAAAATAAGTGCCATAATTCATTAATAATAGTTTTAAAGTAAATATATTGAAGAATTTACTTTAAACGCAAGAAGTTTATTTGAATTTTGTGAAATTTGAATTGTAAGTATGTTAAAATACTTAGCATATTCTAAAAATATGCTAAGTGTAAAAAGTTATTACTCCTATTTACTTAATTTGTAAGCATCCACCATTTTAGCAATTCTACCAATAGTTAGCCCCGTTCCTGCTGGAATTAATTTACCTACAACTACATTTTCTTTAATTCCTACAAGCTTATCTCTCTTACCAGAAATTGCTGCAAATGTAAGCACTTTTGCAGTTTCTTGGAAGGAAGCTGCGGAAATAAAGCTTTCTGTTTCAAGAGAAGCTCTTGTAATACCTTGTAAAATTGGCTCCACTGCTGGAGGGGTTTTGCCTTGAGATGCAAGCTCTTCCTTCATTACTTCATATTCAGAAAGTTGAATTATTTGCCCTGCAATTAACGAACTATCATTGCTTGCAATAACTTTAACCTTTCTTAGCATATATTTAACGATAATTTCAATGTGTTTATCGTTAATTTTTACACCTTGAAGCTCATAAACTGCCTGAATTTCAGAAAGAATATACTCAACAAGTTTGTCAATACCACCAATTTTTAGTATATCATATGGGTTTTTTTCACCCGATACAATAGTATCTCCTTTGTAAATTTTAGACCCACTATTTACAACAATGTAACTTTCATTACCTACAGAAAACTCATGCACTTCGCTTCCATCGTTTGTGGTAATAATAATTTTCTTTTTAGTTTTGTAGCTTTTAATATCAGAAACATATCCGTCACATGGAGAAATAATTTCTGGGTTTTTAGGCTTTCTTGCTTCAAATAAGTCAACTACTCGTGGTAGACCACCAGTAATATCTCTTGATTTTTGAGCTGTTTTAGGAAGCCTTGCAATTACATCACCTATTTCAACATTATCACTCTCGGAAACTAACACTGTGGAACCCACAGGGAAGTAATATGTTAATAAATTTCCGCTGACATTATGAATTACATCTCCTCTATCATCAAGAAGCCTTACTCCAGGGTGTAGATTACTTTCAATTACTGTTTTATCAATAATTCCAGTGCTTTCATTTTCCTCCTCTTTGTAAGAAACTCCGTTAATTAAATCAAATAGAGATATTTTACCTTTATATTCAGAGATAATTGGAGTTGTGTGAATTTCAATATCTGCAAGTTTTTGACCTTTTTTTACAGAATCACCATCAGAAATTGAAAGCTTAGAACCATATGGAATAATGTATTTATGCGCTTTACCCTTTTCCGTTGTTAGCGTAATTCCTGCATTATTACTTACCACTAATTTCTCACCTTTGCGATTTTTTACAAAGTTTAAATTAATAAATGATATAATACCATCTTCATCTGCATTAACAAATGGTTTGTCAACTGATTTAAATGCTACACCACCAACTTGGAAGGTTCTCATTGTAAGCTGTGTTCCTGGTTCACCAATTGACTGTGCTGCAATAATACCAATAGGTTGACCAATTTCCACAAGTCGGCGAGTTACAATATCCGCACCATAACACTTAGCACAAACTCCAATTTGAGTTTTACATTTCACAATGCTTCGTGCTTCAACTTCATGAATATTGTTTCTTTCTAGCATTTCTGCCATTTCTTTGGAAACAATTTCCCCAGCTTTAATTAAAACTTCACCATTTTCAAGTAATATATCTTTAACTAGAATTCTACCTTGTGCAATTTTTGAAACATGCTTCACAAGTTTGTTCTTTTCGAAACGACTAGTAAATATAATACCCTCCTGCACACCACAATCATGCTCCGTTACAACACAGTTTTGAGAAACGTCAACAAGCCTCCTCGTTAAATACCCCGCATCTGCTGTTTTAAGTGCAGTATCGGCAAGCCCCTTCCTTGCACCGTGAGCCGAGTTGAAATATTCAGAAATTGTAAGACCTTCCTTAAAGTTAGAAATAATTGGAGTTTCCAAAATTTCACCTGAAGTTTTTACGATAAGCCCACGCATACCTGCAAGCTGTTTAATCTGAGTTACAGAACCCCTCGCTCCAGAGTGTGCTATCATATAAATTGAGTTTATATCTTTAGTATCACTGTTTTTCTTGAAGTTTGTAAGCATATCTTCCGTAACTTGGTTAGCACATTCTTGCCATGCGTCAGTTACTTTGTTGTACTTCTCTCTTGCAGTAATGTAACCTTCTCTAAATTGCTCTTCATACTCATTGGTTTTTTCTATCGTTTCCTTAATTCTCGCAGGTTTGGATGCAGGAACTAGAATATCATCTTTACCGATAGAAACACCTGTTTTAGTTGCATGTTCAAAACCAAATCGCATTAAATCGTCAACAAAATTAGAAACAACTTCATTTGGAAAGTTGTCATACACCTTATCAATAAAGTTATGAATATCTTTTTTAGTAAATCCTTTGTTAATATAGTCAAATGGAATTTTTGTTTGATTTTCTGGCAATAATTTGTAAAGCTTCACTCTTCCTGGGGTTGTCTCGTGTGTTTTTGCTTCAATAATAACACCGTTTTCATCTCTTATAATATTGCAAAACTTAATTTGAGAGTAAATTTCTATTGATTTTTCCACATTTAAGTCGTAATCCACCTCTCTTAAGGAAGTATAGATTTTATCCGTTGTTCTAGCATCAAGTGCCATATATGTTGCAGAGTATGTCCCTAGAACTATATCCTGTGTTGGAGTAACAATTGGCTCACCACTTGAAAGGCTGATAATGTTATTTGAAGCAAGCATCAACACTCTAGCTTCCGTTTGCGCTTCAATAGAAAGCGGAACATGCACTGCCATCTGGTCTCCATCAAAGTCCGCATTAAATGCAGTACAAACAAGTGGGTGGAGTTCAATTGCATTGTGATTTGAAAGAATTGGTTCAAAAGCTTGAATTCCAAGCCTG
>JBIKUA010000004.1:0-14541 GCA_044347825.1 Candidatus Deianiraeaceae bacterium
CATCGCCTTTTCTTGCATTCTTTCCACTCCTGCCTTAATTTCGCTTGCAGTAGCGTTCTCACGAGCAAGAATTTCTCTTAAAGCAGTAATTTCTGCCTCAACTTCCGCTTTTAGCCCTGCATCTATTTTATCCGCATTATCTTTAAGAGACTTTTCCGTTTGATAGATGATGCTATCTGCCTCGTTTCTAGCGGTTACAAGCTCTGCCCTTTCTTTGTCTTTTTCTGCATTTGCTTCTGCTTCTTTTACCATTTTTTCAATTTCAGCATCAGAAAGCCCAGAAGAAGACTTAATTTGAATTTTCTGCTCTTTTCCTGTGCTTTTATCTCTTGCGGAAACATGCACTATACCATTTGCGTCAATATCAAATGTCACTTCAATTTGAGGCATTCCACGAGGTGCAGGTGCTATACCTTCTAAGTTGAACTCTCCTAGAATTTTGTTATCACTACACATTTTTCTCTCCCCTTGGAAAACACGAATAGTAACCGCAGTTTGCCCATCCGCCGCTGTGGAAAACACTTGAGATTTTTTTGCAGGAATTGTTGTATTTCTTTCAATTAAAGGCGTCATTACTCCTCCCATTGTTTCAATTCCAAGAGTTAGTGGGGTAACATCAAGAAGTAGAACATCTTTAACATCACCTTTCAAAACTCCACCTTGAATTGCAGCCCCAACTGCAACAACTTCATCTGGGTTCACGCCCTTGTTTGGCTCTTTTCCAAAGAAGTTTTTAACAACTTCAACAACACGAGGCATACGGGTCATTCCTCCTACCATTACAACATCGGAAATGTCATTTACTGTAAGCCCTGCGTCTGCAAGTGCCTTTTTGCAAGGTTCAATTGTTTTTTGAACTAAATCCTCCACTAGGCTTTCTAGCTTTGAACGAGAGATTTTAAGGCTTAAGTGCTTTGGCCCTGTTGCATCCGCCGTTATGTAAGGAAGGTTCACTTCGCTTTCCATAGCTGAAGATAGCTCAATTTTTGCCTTTTCCGCTGCTTCTTTAATTCTTTGAACTGCTAGTGGGTCTTTTTCTATAGTTATACTTGGGTTTGCTTTTTTGAACTCACTTACGATATACTCTTGAACTTTATTATCAAAATCTGCCCCTCCTAAGAATGTATCTCCATTTGTGGACTTTACTTCAAATACACCATCTCCAATTTCAAGAACGGATACATCAAATGTCCCTCCACCTAAATCGTAGACTATTATTTTACCTTCTTTCTTTTTATCAAGCCCGTAAGCAAGTGCGGCCGCGGTTGGCTCGTTTATAATACGAAGAACGTCAAGACCTGCAATTTTACCTGCATCTTTAGTTGCTTGCCTTTGAGCATCGTTAAAATAAGCAGGAACTGTAATAACTGCCTCAGTTACTGTTTGCCCTAGATAGCTTTCCGCTGATGCTTTAAGTGAACGCAGAACTTCAGCAGAAAATGCCTCGGGAGAGATTTCCTTTCCTTGCTTGTTTTTTATCCACGCTGCTCCGTTTCCATTTTTGAAAATTTTGTAAGGAACATGCTTAATTGCTTTTTGAGTTTCTGCATCTTCAAATTTACGACCAATCAAACGCTTACCTTCAAAAAGAGTGTTTTCAGGGTTTGTAACCGCTTGCCTTTTTGCAGGCTCACCAACTAGAATTTCTCCCGCTTCAGTGTAAGCTACATATGACGGAGTAGTTCTTTTACCTTCTTTGTTTTCAATAACTTTAGCTTGGGTTCCATCCATAAACGCAACGCAAGAGTTTGTGGTTCCAAGGTCAATTCCTATAACTTTAGACATAAAAAATTAAATAATTATAATCATTATGTAATTTTAAAATTAAATGTTTCAAGGGTATTTTAAAAAATATTTCCTTGATATACTTTAAAAATTAGGATATAATTAACAAATATTTATGCCTTATAACTACTTTTGTGTAAAGCGTGTTAGTAAATGGTTCTAGCAATGGATACAGTTTAAAAAAACTAAGAATATATCAATAATGTTAGTCGCTCTTATTATGCATACTTCTTAGATGCATTGAAAACAAATCAATCTAATATTCAGCAAGCAAACACGAAATTAGAAAAAATATACAATTCCACTAAAGTGGAAAATAAGATTAAAACTTATGCATCTAACTGCGATAAAACCAAATATGACAAACTTAATAAGCAAGTAGTTATGGTTGCAAGAAATATAAATTTGTTTTACTTAAAGTGATGGGTAGTGACAACATATCATCAATATTTCAGGTGGGTTTCTTAATTAGAATTACACAACTTATCCAAAAAGAAAAGATTGGGCAGTGCAATTAAATCTTGATTTAGATGATGTAAAAAACCAAAATGTAGATGCTATGTCTGATGCTGATGCTGAGATTTCAAACTTAGAAAAAGAAATATAAAAACTTCAGATGTAAATGAATAGTTTAAACATAAATGGTCAAGGCTACAAAATCTAACCCTAAAAGAAAATGTTAATAACTATATGGCAGGATACAACTACCCTAGAAAGATTTGGATTCATAACAGAAGCAGGAGTTGATTTAGAAAAGAACAAACTAAGAAAAGGAGGGGGCGAACTTAGACAGAGAGTAAATATCACGCTTATTTAAGTCAAAAAATAGGTTACTATATTGTAAATAGTGTTTTTTCTAAAAATCATCTAACTTACATTACACTTGGTCTTGATATTAAAGATTATTCTGTATCTTATAAATGTAGATAAAAAGGGGCTACTAACACATATTTAATTGCTGTAGGTCAAGAAAGTGAAGTAGATAAAAACTTAATCTTATTTATTGAAGCAAACCACATTATTACAAAATCTATTGAACGTGAATTTGGTAAATTTAAAACACAATCATATCAAATAAAATTGGGTTTAGGTATTACTGTGATGTTGACATTTAATTGAATATCAACATTTTGCTTTGTATTATTATAAATTCGTTTATAAAGTAACTCATCATTAACTATCTCTATAAATAATTGGAGCATTATTTATTTCAGATCTTAAAATGACATCTCTCAATATACTTACTTAAAATTTTTGCAATACGCCTGAATCTACTCCCTTCAGTGTAAAAATAAAAGTCATTTTTCGTTTTTTTGTATCATGCTTATTCTTTTACCTCTTTTGTGAAAATATTTACCAAATTCTTTAGATTTATTATATTGTATGCCTAAAATAATACCACTCTTAATTAAAGAACTCGAACCATAAAACTTATATTCCTTCCTATAAATAACTAGATGTTAATTTTGAAATTAAGTTCAATAGAGTTGTAAATATAAAGAGAATTAAAATTTTTCTTCAATATTTGAATTAATCAAAAGAATGTTTTAAGCACTTATATATGCTGGAATTATGATGAGGTATTTTACAGAAGAGATTTGAGTCTTTTTAAATGATGCTATTAACAACAAGTAGGAATAGATATTATTATTGTTATTTTTTTTCTTCTTTAAATAAAACATGTTTTCTTACTACAGGATCAAATTTTACAATTTGAATTTTCTCAGTTTTTTTTGAGTTTTTGCTAGTAATGTAAAAAAACCCTGTTCTTTTTTGAATTTTTTTCATTTTTTTTGTTTCCTTGTCAAGAACTTCAACTTCTTTAGTTGCGGTGCTTGCTAGTTTGATAATAACTTTAGCCATTTGTTTGGAAAATTTTTATTTTATGAAGTTAAAATAGCAAGAAAAGCCAAGATGGTAGATATTTTTGATCTTGATAAAAATAAAATTATATAATCCAGCCACAGATTCCCCTACGGCTACCTTGTTACGACTTAAGCCCAATCATCAATATTACCTTGGAAAGCTGCCTCCTTGCGGTTAGCTCACTTTCTTAAGGTACGACCGACTTTCATGCCTTGACGGGCAGTGTGTACAAGGCCCGGGAACGTATTCACCGTAGCATTCTGATCTACGATTACTAGCGATTCCGACTTCATGAAGATGAGTTGCAATCTTCAATCCGAACTGGGAGCGGCTTTAGTGATTAGCTCCGGGTCACCCCATTGCAACACTCTGTACCGCCCATTGTATCACGTGTGTAGCCCAGCTCATAAAGGCCATGATGACTTGACATCATCCTCCCCTTCCTCCGTCTTTCGACGGCAGTTCCATAATAGTTCCCGACATAACTCGCTGGCAAAATATGGTGAGGGTTGCGCTCGTTAAGGGACTTAACCCAACATTTCACAACACGAGCTGACGACAGCCATGCAACACCTGTGCACACCCAACTAAATGAAGAACCACTTTCGTGAATTCAAAATGTGCATGTCAAGAGCTGGTAAGGTTCTTCGGTTAGCATCGAATTAAACCACATGATCCACCGCTTGTGCGGGCCCCCGTCAATTCCTTTGGGTTTTAATCTTGCGATCGTACTGCCCAGGCGGAATACTTAACGCGTTAGCTTTTTTTGCAGGGGGCATATAGCCCTCCACAAATAGTATTCAGAGTTTACGGCGTGGACTACCAGGGTATCTAATCCTGTTTGCTCCCCACGCTTTCATGCATCAGCGTCAATATTTGGCTAATTAAGCGCTTTCACTTCCGGTCTTCCTCCTGATATCTACGGATATTACCCCTACACCAGGAATTCCCCTAATCAATCCAAAATTCCAGACAAGCAGTTTTAAAAGCAGTTCCTAGGTTGAGCCCAGGGATTTCACTTCTAACTTACAAGTCCGCCTACGCATTCTTTACGCCCAGTAATTCCGAGTAACGCTAGCACCCTTCGTATTACCGCGGCTGCTGGCACGAAGTTAGCCGGTGCTTATTCTGTAGGTACAGTCATTATCCTCCCTACCAAAAGAAGTTTACAATCCTAAGACCTTCATCCTTCACGCGGCGTTGCTGGATCAGACTTTCGTCCATTGTCCAATATTCCCCACTGCTGCCTTCCGTAGAAGTCTGGGCCGTGTCTCAGTCCCAGTGTGGCCGACCATTCTCTCAAATCGGCTACTGATCTTTGCCTTGGTAAGCCTTTACCTCACCAACTAGCTAATCAGACATATGCTCATCTAAAAGCGGATTGCTCCTTTCCCACAAGTGGTATTATGCGGTATTAGCAGTCGTTTCCAACTGTTGTCCCCCTCTTCTAGGCAGATTCATATGCATTACTCACCCGTTTGCCACCGTTGTATTGCTACAACCGTTAGACTTGCATGTGTTAAGCACGCCGCTAGCGTTCACTCTGAACCAGGATCAAATTCTCATGTTTTGAAACATAACCACTCTAGAGCGATTATGAAATGCTTCAGGCACAAGTGCCATCTGCAAACATTACCATTGACTTGGCTTTTCTTGCTATTTTAACTTCTTCACAACTTATTGTTTTTGTAATAGAATTTATGTTTTAAACTTTCTCAAAAGTCAAGCATTATTTTCATTTTTTTTAAAAAACTTGTTTTATGGCTTAAAAGCTTGATAAAACAGGTGAAAAAATTACTTCTTGACTAATAATTTTTATCTCTTGAAAGAAAATTATAACAAATTTTTAAAAAAAATGACAAATCTATATACCAAATTCCTTCCAATTTTATTATTCTTTTTATTTTCTTGTGAAAAAAAATTAGAAATTACGCCAGTTTCCAACTTTGATGTTTTAAAATATTCAGGACTTTGGCATGAAATTGCTAGAACTGACAATAAATTTGAAAAAGGCTGTAAAAATGTTACTGCGAACTACGAGTTAAGATTGGATGGGGGAATTGACGTTGTAAATACTTGTGAAAAAGATGGAAAAATTAAAACTGCTAAAGGAGTGGCGTATTTTAGAGGTGATAAAACGATTGGAACTTTGAAGGTATCATTTTTTTGGCCATTTTATGGGAGGTATGATATTTTGTATATAGATGATTATAAATATGCTATTGTTTATGGCGGAAAGCCAGAATACATTTGGATTTTAGCAAGAGAAAGAAAAATTGAAGATGATAAATTAAAGAAATTGCTGGAAAAGATAAAAAACCTTGGCTTAGATGAAACAACACTCCTACTTCAGCAATAACATTTTGCTTTCATCTATAAGCCCATATCTATGATAGTTATAGCTTACAGATTGTTCTTTTAAATAAGATAATAAGTCAATTCTACCAATTCCAGTGGCTTTTGTTTTGATAATATAAATTCCAGTTTTTGAGGCTTCTTTGAGAATATTTTCTGAAATATCACCGATAATTTTTACTCTTTCAAAATCGTTCATTTTAGCAATAAAAACCTCATCGGTTTCAATTGAAATGAATGCATTCTCTGGCAAGTTGGTATTTTGCAAAATCTCTTCCGATGAAGCACTAATATAAAGCTCATTTACACAAATTCTTCCCGCTATTATTGCAAGCTCTAACTCTTTAGCATCAAGTTTTTCAATTCTAATAACAACTTTATTAGTTTTTAAAAATCTAGATATATTTTGTTGACCTGAAATATTTACATAATCAATTTCTTTGGAAAAATAATTTTTAAAAGCTTCTTCGTAATTTTGCTTAGCATTTCCTATAAATTGCAAAAATTGAGTTATATAGTTATACCCTCCTGCCTTTATACCACTTCCAAATGCAGATTTACCCATACCTCCAAATGGTTGCCTTAAAACAATTGCACCTGTTGTTGAGCGGTTGATGTATAAGTTACCAGCTTTTAAATTTTCTTTCCAAATTTCTTGTTCTTTTTCATTTAAACTTTCAAGTGCCGAAGTTAAACCGTATCCTGTTGAGTTTGCAAGCATTATGCCATCTTCTAAGCTATCAATTTCCATAATTGCAAGCACAGGTCCAAAGAATTCTGTGCAGTGAGTTCTTTCAAAGCGAGCATTTTTAGAGAGAATTTTAATTCCTGCACTCCACATCGTTCCTCTATCATTTAAACATTTTGGTTTTAAAAGCCATTTTTCACCTTCTTCAAGGCTAGTTAACGCCCATTCAAGGTCTGGTAGAGGCTTTCTTATTAATTGAGGGATTTTTGTATCTTTTTCAAGTCCATACCCTACTTTTAGGCTTTCCGCACCATCTTTTAGAGTTTCTAAAAACTTCTCATCATGAAAAATCTCACTTTCAAGAGCAACAACGGAGGTTGCTGAACATTTTTGTCCAGCGTTTGAAAAAGTAGAATGTAGAATATTTTTTATCGCACTATCTCTATCCGCATTTTTCGTAACAATTGTGAAGTTTTTCCCTCCTGTTTCCGCAGCTAAATCAACGCTAGGATTGTTTTTTAATATAGAAAGTGCCGTTTGCGTGCTACCTGTAAATACTATAAAATTAACTAACTTAGAACTTGTTAAGGCAATTGAAGTTTGCGAATTTTCAGTTGGTATAAACTGTAGCATATCTTTTGGAACGCCCGCCTCCCAAAAACATTTTGCAAGTTCGTATCCTACTAAAATTGAAAAATTAGAAGGCTTAAATATACAACCATTCCCTGCAATTAACGAAGCGAAAATTCCACCTGCAGGTATGGCAAACGGAAAGTTCCAAGGGCTAACAACAAGGCACACTCCTTTTGGTTTTGCGGTAATGTTTTTAACTTCTTCTTGCAACTTTTCAAAAGAGTGTAGGTAAAATGCACCAAAATCAATTGCTTCACTTACTTCTGCATCCGCCTCGGAAGCTGGCTTTCCTGTATTTAAAGCCATAAATCCCATAATCTCAAACCTCCTCTCTCTAATTATATCAATTGTTTTTAGGATAATTTTCTTCCTTTCTTCAAAACTCACATTCCAAATTTTAGCAGATTGTAAGGTAGAATTAGCATCTTCTATGCTTGAATTATGAAATTTAGCAATAACCTGCGAGGAAGTTTCATCATTGTGATTTAAAATTTCTTTTTCATTATTAAAAACCTCACTTCCTCCAATAATAGCAGGAATTTTTACCATTTCAAATTGCTTAAATTTAGCTATCATTTCGTCTAGCTTTATTCTATTTTTTTCAACTGCAAAGTCAGTATCAGGCTCATTGATAAATGTATTAGGGCGAATAAAATCTCTCATTCTGTTAGGTTCGTGGCTTTCAATTTCCGTTTCAAGAGATTTTATAAATTTCTCTTTCAGTTTATTCCACACCTCCCCCGTTTTGTCATTTGCAGATGCAAGCCCATGAATATATCTTAAATAATTTTCTGGAGATGTATTTTCATCAAATCTACGCACCAAATAACCAATACTACTTATAAACTCCTCCTTTGTGCTAAATGGAAGGTAAAGTAAAACTTTCAACCCCACCTCATTTGCAAGGAAATAAGATACAGAAGGGGACATTCCGCTTAGCATTTCAAATTGCACCAAATTTAAAACATCATTTTCTTTGGCAAGCAAATATACAAAAGCTATATCAAACAGGTTGTGCGATGCAACACCGATATTTACTGCTTCTATATTTTCTTTTTTAAGAGCAAATCCAAGCATTTTTTTGTAATTTGCATCAGTTAAATGCTTACCAGAAAACGGAGCTAAACTCCAGTTCCTCTCACCACTTTCAAAAACTTCCATATCCATATTAGCACCTTTAACAACCCTCACTCTAACAGGGCTTTTGCCTTGACTAACACGCATCTTTGCCCAAGAGGTGATTTTTTCAAGTGCTTTAAAGCTATCTGGTAAATACGCCTGTAGAGCTATTCCCGCTTGTAAATCCGCAAATTCCTCTTTATCAAGTGCCTGAATAAAAGCTTTAACTGTAATATCTAAGTCCCTATATTCCTCCATATCAAAGTTCACAAGTTTATATCTTTCTTTGCCCTCCTTATCCTTATATTTATTTTTTTTAGAGGCTCTGTAAATAGGCGTTACAGCTTCAACAATTTTTTGCACAGATTCATCAGTTGAAATAGCAGAAATTTGAGAATAAATTGTTGATATTTTAATTGAAATACATGTTATGTTTGGATTTTCTAAGTCTTGTATATACCTCCTTATCCTACTTTTTGCATCATTCTCACCAAGCAAAAGCTCCCCTACTCTATTAACATTTGTATATAAATTTTTTTGTAAATTAGATTTTATTCTTTCATTTAAAATATCATCTTCGCCAAAAAGAACATAATCTTCTGCATTTTTTAGTATATAATGCCTTAAAATAGGCACCATAATAAAGTGCAAAAGTGGGTAAAAATATATAAGAAGGAATGCCCCCACCTTTTCCAGCGGTGAAAAAAATGAAGGAATGCCATCTTTTTTAAAAATTTCTGCTATATTTTTTGCTATTTCTTTTGTATTTTTTGAACGAAACGCCCTATCAACAATTGAAACAAGAGTGTTTTTATCTTGTTTGTTTGTAAAGAGTTTATTCATTTTAATTGAAACCGCCAAATCGTTTGAATTGACATAATTGCGAGATTTAGAAAGCCATTCAAATGCTAACTCGCAGGCTTTTTCTTGTAAGTGCTTCATATTTTTAGTTATTAATTTTGATTAATTTGATTAAAATCTTCTTTCATTTTAGATGAAACTTCCTTCTGTGTTAAAAGGCTAAATATCACTATAAATGCAAGAGAAGTTAAAAATGCAGGTAAAAGCTCATATGGAAAAGATGGAATTTTTGAATACACAAACGATGATATTCCACCGCTTAAAACTCCCCAAATTGCACCCGTTCTAGTTGTTTTTTTCCAAAATAAAGAGCAAATAATAATAGGCCCTATTGAAGCCCCAATTCCAGACCAAGCATTAGAAACAATAGAAAGAACTGTTGCATTTTCGTTGCTTGCAAGTAAAAAGGCAATTAAGGCAATAATTGCAACCCAAAGCCTTGTAATTACTATTAAATGCTTGTTTGAAGCATCTTTACGGAAGAATTTTTTATAGAAGTCCTCAGTAATAGAGCCAGAGCATATTAATATTTGACCATTTATCGTACTCATAATAGCTGCCAAAACTGCCGAGATTAAAAACCCCATTACAAGTGCTGGAAATATTTTAGTAGATGCAACAATAAAAACTGTTTCATATGATGTTAAAGGGTCTTTTGCAAAAAATGCAAATCCAAAAAGTCCTGTAAGCCCTGCTCCTATCATTGATAGCGTCATCCAAGAAATACAAATTTTTCTTGCAGTTTTAATTTCATTTGGATTTTTAATAGCCATATATTTAGAAATAATATGAGGCTGACCGAAGTATCCAAGCCCCCAAGCTAGCGTGCTAATAAGCCCTATAAAGGTTATCTCGTGAAAAGGGTTAAAGTGTGATGGAGAAAGTGTTGTAATTACATTATCCACATTTCCAAGCCCTCCCATAGAATACACAATTCCAATTGGAACTAAAAGCAAAGCAAAAAGCATTAGTGTTCCTTGAACTAAGTCAGCCCAACTTACAGCTAAAAATCCGCCTATTAAAGCATAAAATATAATAACAAAAACAGATATAACAAGTGCCGTTTTATATTCTATGCCAAATAATGCAGTGAAAAGTTTTGCACTTCCTACAAATCCAGAAGATATATATAGCGTAAAAAAGAAGATAATCATTATAGAAGTAACAATCCTCAAAGCTCCAGTTTTATCTTGAAATCTATTTTCTAAAAAAGCAGAAATTGTAAGGCTATCATTTGCCAGTTCGGTATACTTTCTAAGCCTCACTGCAACCATCTTCCAGCTAAAATAAGAGCCAATTACAAGCCCCACAATAATCCACATTTGATTCATTCCAGAAAGATAAAAAGCACCTGGTAAGCCCATTAAAAGCCAACTACTCATATCCGAAGCCCCAACATTCATCGCCCCAACAACAGGGCCAAGCTTCCTACCTCCTAGTATATAATCGGAGAAGGTTTTGGTTTTGTTATACCCACGAATTCCTAAAAATCCGAGGAATAAAAAGTAGAGAAAAACAACTGAGAAAATTGTTATATTGCCTAAGAACATATAAAAAAAATAACTTTACTTACCTGCTGGTGCAAGGAAATTTAAAAGTCAATTGTTTTTATCAATATTTTTATAATATTTAACTATTATTTATTAAATAATTCTCTTTTTACAACCTTTCCAAGCATTAATAAGGCAAGAATATTAGGAAATACAATTGCAAAAACCATTGCATCTATAATTCTTATCATTACTCCAAAAGAAACAAGACCAGAAACTGCAATAAGCACAAAAAAGAAAATTTGATAACCTATCATTACAATTTTGCTTTTTGAAATTTGCATTAAGCTAGATTCGGCATAAAAATACCAAGCTATAATTGTTGTAAAAGCAAATAAAAATGTTATCACAAAAAGCACAATTGGAAAAAAGTGGTGAACGCTCTCAAACATTCTGCTTATCATCAAAATTCCATTCTCTCTCTTTAAGTGGCTTGCAGTAGCAAGAACCGCAATACTATTTAATGTAATGAAGACAAAATTCACAACAAAAGGTCCCGCCATTGCAAGTAAGCCTTCTCTAATTGAGTTATCATTTTGAGATTTACCATGCAAAAAACTAACAGTTCCAAGCCCAACTTCTGTTGAAACAACAACCCTAGTTAGCGAAACTATTAAAACTCCGATAACTCCCCCGATTATAGATTGAGGGTTAAATGCTTCGGTAAAAATTAAGCTTATTACAGATGGAATTGCCTTTATGTTTAACATTAAAATCAGTAAAATTGCAATAATATAAACAAGAGACATAACAGATACTGCACTTTCCATAGTATGAACTATTCTCTTCAAGCCTCCAAGAATTACAAAAAGGCTCACTCCAGCAAGAGCAACGGAAAACCCAAAAACAGCTATCTGATTGCCCTTAAAAAACAAATGTCCTGCAATTTCCGCTAGAGGGTTTGCCTGCATAATAAAAGCTCCAACTGCCCCAAGTAGAATTGAAATCACATAAAAAACAAATAGGAATTTTGCTAATTTAGGTGAATAGCCTTCTTTCGTAAGCCCATTTTCTATATAAGCGTAAGGACCATATCTAGATATAGTGCCATCCTTTTCTTTTGTTCTAAAAAAGTGACCAAGAAAAACCTCCGCATACCTAAGAGGCATAATTAAAAAACCAATTACAAGCATCCAGAAAACAGCACCCGGCCCTCCCGAGTAAAGTGCCGCCGCAACTCCAGAAATACTTCCCACTCCAACACATCCAGATATAGCGGAAAGGAAAGCGGCTTTAGAGGTAACAGCTTTACTCCCGTCCTCCTCTTTTTCTTTTTCAAAAAAGATTTTTACAGAAGTTCCTAATTTTCTAAAATTAATAAATTTTAAAGTTATTGTAAAATATATAGCACCAATTAGTACAAAAAAAATTGCAAGTGGTAAGTTATATCCCGTAAAGGATAGTATATTAAAAAAGACGATATGCTCCAAGAAGCTTGCTACCGACTCAAAAAAGTTTTGTATTGTGTTTGTCATAACAGTTTTAATCGTTTTTATTGTTAGTTATTGTTAAAAATAGTGTTAAAAAAGAAAAAATCATGCCCCGATTGGGCACTTAATAGAGCGTTTTTTAAACATAATGACCCTTATACTTTTATAAAACTCCAAAAAAAGAGTAAAAATATAAGTCATATATTAAAAAACAAAGCAACGATTTAAGTTTTAAGTTAAAGTTGAGATTTTGTCAAGCATTTTGTCAAAATAAATTAAAATTTTTTAATAATTTCCCTTAATTAAAAGAAGAATTGCGTTTTGAGGCTTTCTTGAAGTGAAAGTTCGGAGATATATAAATCAAAACCTTTGCTTTGGGAAAGACGGCTCTTCTCCCTCACTAAAGTGAAATCACGAGCTTTTAAGCCAAAATGCTCGTAAATTATGTAGTCAACCTTGGAAAGCCCTCCAAAATTGCAAATAAACACTTTTTTGCCTTTAAAGTTGCAATTTTTGATGCCCAATCTTTCTGCGTTTATTTCATCAAAACCAAAGCCGAGGAAGTATATATAATGTGCTTCTTCAAACATTTTTTGATATATTTTTTTACATTCCTCTTCTTCTCGCTCTTCCATAAACTTAATGCCACTTTCAACATCTCCGTAAATATGAGTGATTAGGCTTTTATCTATTTGCCTTTCAGGCTCTTTAGAGTTTATGCTTTCTATTGTTTTTTCAAGCAATTGGTCGTAGTTAAAGGTGAGAACTTTTGCATTTTTGTTAAAGTTTTCAATGCCGATGTGGTTATAAATTATATCATAAAAATAGCACTTTTCTAGGCTTTCAATATGGCAAAGGCTTAAAATAAAGCACACTTTTGCTTTGATGAATTCCACCATCAACCTTTCAAGTTCTGCAAAAGTTTTACCCGTTAATTCTTCTCTTAATTCTGATTTAGAAGGAAAATTGGAGTCAGGTTTAATCATATTATCTAATTTTTTTAATTCTATGATTTCTCGTTTTAAAAACTTATTTAAATCTTTTTCTATAAAATAATCTATGCTTTTTGTGGGGTGGGAGGAGAGAATAAAAGTTAATAGTCTATCAGCTACACTTGAACTAGCTTGAATAATGCTATTCTCTTTCCTGGTCTCTTCCCATGTTAAACACTTTTTTACTTGGGGAGTTAATTTTATATATTTGTTATATTCATCATAAAAATCCTTCTCCGCATTTTGCATTTTAGTAAATTGAGAACTTGCATTTAATGCAAATTTAGCACATTCTATTAATTCCATTAAAGCATAGTAGCTAGGCGTCCCTTCTATATTTAATACTGAAGGTTTATTTTGAGCTGTATAGTAGTGAGTATAAAATTCTTTCAATCTTTCAATAATATGGATAGGATCAATGTAACGATTTTTATGAAGTAGATGCATATTTGGTTTTGCTATAAACTCTTTTAGCACTTTTTCCATATCGCTAAAATTTAACCAATTATTTTGAAATGGATGATTTGAGATAAAATCTATTTTCAACCTCTTCAAAAGCCCATCCCCAGTTGGAAAGTGTGCAAAATTTTCTTTCTCCTCTTCCTCTTTCCCATCCTTTTTATTATTATCTTCTTTGTTGTTAGGTTGCGGAATTTTTTTATCAATATCCTTACTAAAAGCAACGCTCGCCCCAGCCCCAATCACAAATAAGTATTTTCTATCGTCCCTCATAAATCACAAATTAAACAGCAACATCAATTAAATGCAAAACGGCAGATTTTTGCCCATTCCACTCGTTTAATTCAAGCTCCGCCATTACATCCACCTCCTTGCCATAAAGCCCTGCAAGTTTGCTTAAAACCCCCATTTGATGAGCCTTAAAAAACATAGCCTTCACGGTTTTGCCAGAGCTAGGCTCCTTTAAAATCAGGGAAATATGAGCCTCTTTTAAAACATCGCACCTCACAACAACGGCGGACTTAAAGCAAAATATAGGTTTAGGGTTTGCGTTGCCAAAGGGGGAGAGCTTTTTAACCTCAAGGCAAAGTTCAGGATTTACGGCATTTAAGCTAATTTGGGCGGAAGCGTATATGGTTTTTTGAAAGTCAAAATTAGAGCGTGAAACTTCCTCTAAAAAAAAGCGAAATAGGGCGTCGTATCTCTTTTCTTCCACTGAAAGCCCTCCTGCGGAAGCGTGCCCCCCTCCTGCAATAAGTAGCTCATTTTTGTGTGCTTTATGAATTATAGAGCCTATATCAAGC
>JBIKUA010000074.1:0-4613 GCA_044347825.1 Candidatus Deianiraeaceae bacterium
TAAAAAGCCATAAATTACCACCTTCTATTTTGCAAAATTCCATTGTATTGCTATTCAAGTTTGGATTGTTCTTTGATTGATTTTATTAAACTTCCTCTCAATTTTTTAAATTTCATATGTAATGTGTGGCAATTTTCGTCTCCAAGATTTTTTAACTCTCTCAAATGATAATCAATGGTATCAATATCTTTACCTTGCTTTATTTCTTCCATTATACGCTTCATAAAATCTATTTTATTCAAAAGAAGATTTTCCATTTTTACATACTCCTCAAACTCCTTAAGCCAATCTTCAATATTTAACGCAAGGGTATCAGCAATAAAAGAAACTTTTTGTGTAAATTCTGCCTCTCTTTCTGTTTTAATATTTTCATATGCTTCTAGTCTCAATTCAGGTTCAAATAAATAAACTTTATAAAATTTTTTACCTAATCTTTCAAGTAATTCTTCATAAGAAGCACCTTGCACTCTATAAATCACTACCTTTTGTGTGTTATAATAGTTTAAAAATTTATCTACGTTTTCCCTGCTTTTAAGAACTTTCTGCCCTTCTATAACGGAATAATTCCAAAAACTGTAAGGTTCTTTATGAGGGTCGGAATTCCAAAAATTAAGATAGTCAACTGCATTCTCTAAAAACTCCATTCTTTCCTTCCTTAATGCTATTCTTTTTTCAAACTCCAAATTATCTTTATGAATTTTATTTGAAATGCTAAGACTAAAATAACTTAAAACTGCACTTGCAACAAAGCTTAAAACCCCTAAAATTGCTAGAATTCTATCGTTACTCCATCCTCTCCAATAAACAATTCCTCCAAACGCAAATATTGCAATTAATAAAATAATCAAAAACCATCTAATTTCCTTCCACTTTCTAATTAACACCATCTGGTTTAACATTTAAAAGCGGTGCAATTTCAGAGATAAGTTCTGATGCAAGAGGTGCAACTGTAAAACCTCCTTGTAAAATTTTATCTTTTTCTGTTTTTTGAGGCTCGTCAAAGCCAAAGTATATTATGTATCTAGGGTTAGAACATGGAAAAAACCCGAGGAAGGAAACCATCTTCTTTTCCTTACTCCAAATTTTTAACTTGTTATCATACTTAAGGCTAGTGCTGGATTTTCCGCAAATTTCATATCCATTTACTTTTGCATATTTTGCTGTTCCAATTCTTATCACTTCCTTTAACATTTTTTGCATTTTTTGCATTGTTTCAGGTGAAAATAAAATTTCCTCTCCGTCCGTCTCTCCTCCCTTTAAAAGGGTTAAATTTCCTTTTTTTCCTGTACCTATAATTGTGCGAACGATGTTTACAAATTGAATTGGGGATATTGCAATTCCATAACCATATGTAGCGGTGTAATGCATAGATTTTGCCCAGTTTCCTGTTTTGTAAATTGGAGCTCCAATTTCATATGGAGAAATTTCTATTTTAGGAGCTTTAAAAACCCCCATTTCCTCAAAGAACTTTTTTTGCTTTAAGAGACCAACATCTTCAAGAATTTGAACGCTTCCAACATTTGAAGAAAAAGCTAAAATTTCTGCCATATTTAATTGAGGCTTTCTAACATATTCGTCTTTTAATGTAAAAGTATTATCAACTTTTATCGGTAAATCAACTTTATATAGCTTATCTTCTTTTATTCCGCTTTGCAAACCCATGGCAATGGTTAAAATTTTAAAGACGGAACCCAGTTGATAACTAGAAGAAATCGCAACATTTTTCATATTATCATCATTTGGATTTGTAATTTCTTTTGGATTAAAATCAGGTAAGGATACAAGGCTGATAACTTCACCTGTTTTTGAATTTGCCACAATTCCAAATCCAGCTTTAGGCTTATATTCTTTAAAAAATTCACTCATTTTAAAATGAACAATCGTTTGAATTCTAGCGTCTAAACTTGTTTTAATATCTTCATAATGGAGCTTTTGATTGAAGTTTCGCTCCAAACCTGCCACACCCTCTAAATCAGAATTGACATAACCTACAATGTGAGAAAAAATCCTGCCATATGGATAAAGCCTCGCAAATGATTTTTCAAACTCCGAAGCCTCAATTCCTGCGTTAATTATGGCATTTTTTTGTTCCTCCGTTATTTCTCTCTTAATTAGCACGAGACGGTTTTTTTTGGATTTTAATTTTGCTATAATTTCTTCATCTTCAATAGCTTCAGGGAAGATGCGAGATAGTTTTTCTAGCATTTCATCAATAAAAACTGCCTTTGCTGGAGATATGTAAAAATTATAGGTTTCAACCGTTGTAGCAATGAGATTTCCACTTCTATCAAGAATATTATATTTTTTTTGATTGTATAAATGAGATTCCCCTAGTTTTGGTAAATTAAACTTAGCATCACCTTCAAAGTATAAATTGAGAATTTTAACAAGTATTATTAGGTAAAAAATTATTATCAGGATGGAAAAAATTCTTATCCTATTTTCCTTATTAGTAAAAAGTTTTTTTAAATTTATCTCTCCATTCACTTTAAATTTAATATCATTTATAATGTAGATGATTTGATAAAATTTTTATTTTTGCAAGTTATTTTATAAATAATTATGTATTTTTATTAAAATAGCTCTTTAATAAAAAAGATTAATTATGGTGATGACCTAAGGAGTGAAATGTCACATCTCCAATAAACCCTAAAACTGCAACTATAGCAATTATTATGGCAGTTTTTCTTTTAATTTTTTTTGTAAAAAAACTCATTAAAAGAGGTATCAAACCTAGTAATATCAAAAAAGTGTGCGGGTCAAAATGTAAGTGCATAAATTATATATTATATTGTTTTTTTAAATCCAAGAAAAATTCCTTTTTCATTTCTTGTTTCCTTGCCCCCCAAGTCGTATCTTATACCTAAGTTTGCAGTTAATCCGTGATTAAAATCTCTTTCGAGGCTTGCCCTTAAAACAGATTGTGCAACTTTTGGTTTGTAGCTTTGATTAAAAAAGAAGGCGTTTGCATCGTAATGTCCGTGGTCTCTAATATCAGATGCTTTCATAAACTCAAATTCCATTTCTGCTTCTAAGTTTAAGTTTAAATTATGAATAAGCTCAAGAGCAAGCCCTCCATAAATATGCATTATATCAACATTATGCCCTTGTAGAGATTTATTTGCCAATCCTTTTGCATAGCTAATTCCAAAATGTGAAGCTTTGTAAAAACCTTCTCCTTCGTGCATCAAGGCAACTCCTAATTGATACATTTTGTAGGAAAGGTCGCTATTTTTACGGCTGTAGGCAATATCTAAAAAGCTATTTTTAATTGCAATTTCAAAATGCCCTCCAAGATGTTTTTTCCACTGATGATAAACTTCGTTATAAGTTTCGTGATGACCCGTGAATGTTTCGTTGCTTGATTGAAAGTTTGGAGATGACTTATAAATTGCTCTTGCATACTTCACATTTAAACCTAGAGAGACATTGTCCGTGAAGCCAAAAGCATTTGAAATTGTGTAATATTGATATGTTGCTTTTTTATCGTCCTCAATTATGTTTCCAGGAACTCTTGTCCATCTTGTGCTATCTCCAGTTGTTAATTCAAAAGATGTTCCAAATTGGTATTTTCCCGCCTTCAAACCTTCCGCCTCGCCCCCATGAGCAAAAACAGATTTAGAAATTAATAATGTTGCTATTAATGCTTTTGTTAATATTCTCATAAATAATAATAATAAAATTTTTTATAGAGATAATAGGGTAATTTTGATTTGTCAAGAAATTTTTATTTTGTTTCTTTTTTCTTGATTATATGATTAGTTATTCAGGTCAATAATCATTACATCTCCACCCAAAATTAAAATCGCATTTTGTAAATTTTCTTTTTTAGAAGAGATTACATCTTGCAAGTTGCTTAACTTTACCGTTTCATCATTGTGAAAAGTTAAATTTATTGATGAGTTTGCTCTTTTAATCCATTTTAATATTGTAGAAGGGGCAACAGAATGATTTTTTGCAATTTCTCTCAAGGATTTAAAAGCTGAACTTTCCTCTAGAACTTGCTGTTTTTTAATAGATTTTTCTTCCAATCCTTCCGTAAAGCTTTTTTTACAAGGTTTGCAATAAAATTGCTGTTTTTTAGTTTTACTCAAGCCGTTTTTTACAACTTTTCCAAGGCAAATAAAGCACTCTTTCATAATTTACTTAATTAAATAACGAAGGGATTTTAAATTTTTAACTTCAATAACTTCACCTAACTTTGCTAAATGGCGGGTTTCATCATTGAGTGGAGGGCATAAAACTGTTTTGTATCCAAGTTTAAAAGCCTCTTTTATTCTGCTTTCAGTAAATTGCACCGCCCTCACATCTCCAGAAAGGCTCACCTCTCCAAAGCAAATTGTGGTGTTTGAAATAGGAACATCAAGAAGGGCAGAAAAAATACTAGATGCAACTGCTAAATCCGCAGAAGGCTCAAGAGTTTTAAGCCCACCTGCTAGGTTTAGATATATTTCCTTTTCGTGTAATTTTATCTTAAGATGAGTTTGCAAAACGGCACAAATCATAGAAAGGCGGTTGGCATCCCACCCTACAACAACTCTTTTAGGAAAGCTAGTGAAGGAAGGAGTTAAAAGAGCCTCTACTTCAAGCATTAGAGGTCTCGTTCCTTGTGT
>JBIKUA010000075.1:0-4421 GCA_044347825.1 Candidatus Deianiraeaceae bacterium
TTAACCTGCCTCCCATCTAAGATAAAAAATGTAAAATACTTGAAAATCCTAAAGACAAAAAATTTTTATGTCAAGATGTTTTTATGATTTTTTTATTTTTAAGATTTAAACCATTATCTTTCCTAGAAATTTCCTAGAAAATTTTGCGTGCAGACGACGGAACTGTAGTGTATATACACCGCAAGGTGTATGCATCTACAGAGCCAAAGTCAAACCAAAATTAGCAGGAAAGAGCAGGAAAGATAGTTAAGGGGGATTTATGTTAGGAGGTTTTAAATATCTCCAAATTAGATTTTTGAGCTTCCAAAATTGCCTGCACGATGGCTCTTCCGCCCTCAAGCGTTGTAGAGTGAAGGATTTTGTTTCTCACCACCCCACGCCTAATTAGGAAGCTATCTTGAAGAGATTTAAAGCCAGATGTCGTGTTAATTACAAGCTGAACCTCCCTTGCATCTATCATCTTAACAATGTGATTTCCGCCTTCGTGAACCTTACTTACAGGCTCGCAATTAATGCCATTTTCACTTAAAAAACTTGCCGTTCCCCTCGTTGCAAGCACCTTAAAACCAAGATTTATCAAGCTTTTTGCAATAGAAATCACCTCCGCCCCTTTATCCGCCTCCTTAACAGAAATAAACGCATTTCCAGAAAGCACAAACTTCTGCCCCGAGGCAATTAAAGCCTTCGCATATGCAAGCCCAAAAGTCTTTGCAATTCCCATCACCTCACCGAGGGACTTCATCTCTGGCCCCCTCACTATATCCGATTTCAAGAATTTTTCAAAAGAAAATACAGGTTCTTTAACCGCCTGAAAGCCCAAGTTTTGCAAAACATAATAGCCATTTTTAGCAATTTTGCGAGAGAAGTTTGCAAAAGCTTCGCACGCTTCCATCTCCTCCCCGCACATCAATTTAACCGCAAGTTTAATAGCAGAAAAGCCAATCGCCTTAGCAGTAAATGGCACAGTTCGGCTTGCACGAGGGTTCACTTCTATCACAAAAATCTCCTCACCCTTCACCGCTACTTGAATGTTAATAAGCCCCAAAACCTGCAATTTTTCCGCAAAATTAACAGCCAAAGCTTCTATCCCCTCAATTACCTTAGAAGAAAGCGAGCGAGGTTGGACGGAGCAACTGGAATCCCCCGAATGCACGCCCACATACTCTATATGCTCCAGCATTCCAAAAATGAAGCACTTGCCCGTTTTATCACGCAAAACATCAACATCAAGCTCCGTTGCATTTTCAAGAAGAGGGTTGATAATTCCACTTGCCACCGTCTTCTCATTTGCAAGGTAATATTCAAGCTCGGAGGCACTATCAATAATTGCCATTCCACGCCCACCAATCACGGAAGAGGGGCGGATAATTGCCTTGTATTCCAGCTTTTGCATAATTTCAAGCAACTCCTCACGAGTTTGATACTTAAAGCTTTCCGCCTCTTTTGCCCCAATTTCCGCCACAAGTTTGGAGAATTCAGCTCTATCGTCGCACAGGTCAATTGCGTCTTTTTCCATTCCAAGAATTTTCACCCCTCCAGCCTTCAAAGTTTGCCTCAATTTAAGAGGAGTTTGCCCCCCAAGTTGAATAATCACGCCCAAAAGCTCGCCTGATTTTGCCTCATTTTCAATCACATTCATAACATGCTCGTCTGAAAGTGGCTCAAAAAATAGCCTATCGGAGGTGTCATAATCCGTAGAAACCGTTTCAGGATTGCAGTTTATCATCACACTCTCAATTCCCATTTCCCTAAGTGAAAGGCTAGCGTGAACGCAGGAATAATCAAACTCAATGCCCTGCCCAACACGGTTAGGACCAGAGCCAATAATCACCACCTTCTTTTTGCTTGAAGCCACCGCCTCATTTGCCCCGCCACGCTCATAAGTGGAGTAGAAATAATTTGTTGTAGAGGCAAACTCCCCACCACAACTATCAATTTTTTTGAAAACAGGGGAAACGCCCAGCCATTTTCTATATTCCTTAAAGAGATGCACGCCCTGCAAACCCGCCTTAAGCCCCAGTAACTCTCTTATTTTACCGTCCCTAAAGCCCGCTTGCTTCCATTTTAGCACCATCTCCGCCGTTATCACCTTTGCAAGCTCCTTAAAAGTAGCAATTTCTTTTAGCATTTCCGCCCTCACTTCCTCTTGAGTTTGCAACTTTCTGCCTGCAAATTCGTTTAACTTCGCAAGTAAATTATCAGCAATTTTAGAGGCTTTAACCTCATTTTCAAGCTCTATAATATTTTTAAATCGCTCCAAAAACCAAGGGTCAAACGATGTAAGTTTTGCAATTTCCTCAAGGCTCATACCCCTCCTAAATCCTTCAAAAATATAGTAAAGACGCTTAGGAAACCGCCCACCTAGATAGCTCTCCACCTCATCATCTGAAACACTAGAAAGGTTAAGAGCCTCCTCTTCCATTCCTGAAATTGCCTTTAAAATTGCCTCCTCAAAGCTCCTTCCCATCGCCATTACTTCCCCGACGGACTGCATCTGTGTGCCAAGTTCTGGCTTTAAAGTGTTGAATTTTTCAAAATTAAATTTAGGAATTTTTATAACAATATAGTCAAGAGATGGCTCAAACGAAGCAGGAAGAGCCTTTTGCCTCAAGTCAAAAATACTCTGCCCAGAAGCCCCGCAAGCCCTCACATACTCCTCAATTTTTGCATTTTTCTGCCTTCCTTCAAGCACTCCCTTGTATTCAAGATAGTCAAACTCCTTAGGAATGCTACTTGCTATATCATTTTTAAGCTCATCAAGAGTGTAGCCAACCGCAAGTTTTGCCGCAATTTTAGCAATAGGAAAGCCCGTCGCCTTTGAAGCAAGTGCGGAAGAGCGAGAAACCCTAGGGTTCATCTCAATAACCACTATCTCGCCGTCTTTTGGGTTCACCGCAAATTGCACATTACTCCCCCCCGTTTCAACGCCAATTTCACGCAAAACGGCAATTGAGTAGTCCCTCATTTTTTGATACTCTTTATCCGTCAAAGTAATTGCAGGGGCAACTGTTATGCTATCCCCTGTGTGAACTCCCATAGGGTCAATATTTTCAATAGAACAGACGATTATTGCATTATCGTTTTTGTCCCTCACTACCTCCATTTCAAACTCCTTCCAGCCGATGATGGATTTATCCACCTGAATTTGATTAATAGGGGAGGCCTCAAGCCCAGATTTCAAAAGCCTCACATATTCAAACACCGTCTCCGCTACTCCTCCGCCTGTGCCACCTAGTGTTAAAGATGGGCGGATAATAACGGGAAGCTCAATACAAAGCCCGTTTTTAGCCTCTAATCTCGTAATTTCCTCTTTAAAGTAGAAGTCATTTTTAGCCTCCGCATTTTCCACATAAACGCTGATTATATCAGCAAATTCCCCTTCAAGAATTGGCAAAACACCCCGCACCTCGCTTGCGTTAAATTCGTTATTCAAGTAGGTTTTTGCAAGATGGTAAAGCAGGTTATCAAACCCCCTCTCAAAGCTAGAAACGATGATACTTGCAGGGCATTTAAGACCTATCCTCTCCATCGCTTCCTTAAAAAGCCCTCTATCTTCCGCCTTTTTGATGGCGTTGATGGAAACCCCAATAAGGCTAACATTATGTTTTGCTAAAATGCCTAATTCCTCCAGTTTTAAAGCCGCATTCAAGGCTGTTTGCCCCCCGAGAGTTGGCAAAATTGCGTCAGGTTTTTCCTTAATTATAATCTGCTCAATAAAATGAGGGGTTATAGGCTCAATGTAGACGGCGTCCGCAAGGGAGCTATCCGTCATTATCGTAGCTGGATTAGAGTTGATGAGAACAACCCGATACCCCTCCTCCTTCAAGGCTTTTATTCCTTGCGTTCCAGAGTAATCAAATTCACAAGCTTGACCTATAACAATAGGCCCTGCACCAATAATCAAAATCGTTTTAATATCGCTTCTTTTAGGCATTTTTCGTATCCATTTTTATAAACATTACAATATAAAATTTATTTTTCAAGCAAAAAATGGTTTAAAATTTTTTTATTTTTTGATTGCAATTTAAAATATCTTGTCATAAAATGCTCCTTAATTTAACTAATTAACGGCATATTTTAATAGTAAAAAACCTTATCTGCTTACTATTTGAGAATTCGAAGCTACCTTTATCTGTGCTTTATCACCTTGGCTAGATGGAAATTTACGGATGTCATTATCTTTGATAGGTAGAAGCATATTGAAAAAATCTAAACCTCTCTCTATTTCATCATTTTGAGATTTTGATGGTTCATTGTTTGTTTTTTCATTATCTAGAAACATATTTAAAACTTTCTCTATTTCATTTGTGTCTATTTTATCATTTAGAAGCTCATTTAACAATTCTGGGTCTAACTCTATTTCATCATTTTGAGATGTTGATTGTTCATTGTTTGTTTTTTCATTATCTAGAAACATATTT
>JBIKUA010000076.1:0-4413 GCA_044347825.1 Candidatus Deianiraeaceae bacterium
TAAAGAGATTTGAATTTTTCCACCCCTTTCACTCCTGCTGTAATCGCCCCTTTTGCAAAAATAGTTTTATTAAAGGCTTCATGCCCTATCCAAATTCTCTCATCGTTATTTGCAAAAGAAACCTCGTGAAAGCCAAAAATAGACCCCTGACGAATGCAGGCAAAGCCTATCTCATCTTTCTTTCGCTCGGAGTTTCTATTAAATATTTTAACATTTTCAAAATCTTGCTCCCTGCCCATCGCAACCGCTCTTCCTAGTAGAAGTGCCGTGCCAGAAGGAGCATCTTTTTTTAGATTGTGATGCTTTTCTAGTATTTCCACATCATAATTTTCCAGCTCTTTAGAAAGCTCTCTTAAAATTCTTGCAATTGCACGAATGCCGAGGCTAAAATTGGCAGAATATAAAATTTTAACACCCTTAGAAAGCTCTTTTAACTCTTGAAATTCAGCCTTATTAAAGCCCGTAGTTCCGCATATTATCAAGATATTTGACCCTTGCATTTCCCTTGCAAGAAAGAGCGTGCCTTGAGGGCTTGAAAAATCAATAATAAAATCAAGCCCTTCCGCTTGCTCTTTTTTAAAACTTCTATCAAAAAGTTGTTTTAATTCAGCGTTTTTAAAACTTTCGCTCGCTAGTTTTAAAGCTTGCCCCATTTTACCATTGGAGCCAAAAATACCGTATTTAATCATAATTAAAGCTATTAATTTCATCAAGTGCGTTGCTTAAAATTAAGCTTGCAACTTTGGCGTCATAATTTTGCAATTCTTTCTTAGTCATTTTGCCTCTCGCTTCAAACACAATTTGCTTTACTTTAACGCTCGTTCTGTTTTCGTCATAGAGTAGGGGAGTTTGACCTTTTTCTTCAAGTATTTTTGCAATTCTCATAATTCGTTTTGCAGAAGCCCCTTCCTCCCAAGCAAAGGGAAATCCAAGAATGATATAACTGCAGTTTTTCTCTTTTTTGGCTTTTAGTATCTCGCTTGCAAGCTCCATTTCGCTTGAAGAATTTACAACGGAGGAGGGAACTGCCATTTTTCCGCCCAAAATACTAACTGCAAAACCAGATTTTTTAGCCCCAACATCAACTGCTAAAAACTCACCTGTCAAAGGTTTGTTAGCATCTAAAAAACTTGCAATTGAGGTAAAAATCATATCATTTTGCAACCACAACCATTGCAGGCTTCAGCACTCTTCCGTTTAGCTCAAATCCCGCTCCTACAACCTGCACAATTGCTCCTGCTTCAAATCCTGCAACTTCAACTTGCGAAACAGCCTGATGGAAGTTTGGGTCAAATTTTCCGCCCTCGGGATAAATTCTTTTCAATCCAAGCTTACCAAAAACTTTCTCAAATTCTTTTTGCACCATCAAAACCCCCTCAAACATAGATTTTACGAAAGGATTTTCCTTTAAATCATCAGGAACTTCAAGTTTTAAGGCAGAGAATATATACTCAAAAGGTACTGCAAGCTCAGAAAGAGCAGAAGATACCGCAAATTTGGATAAATCCTCCTTCTCTTTAGCGTGCCTTTTTCTTAGGTTTTCCGTCTCCGCTAAGGCTGTAAGTAAGTCATTTTTTAATTTTGCAACTACTTCATCTTGCTTCGTTTCATCAGCATTTTCATTTACTACCCCTTCAAGGTTCACTTTTGGCTCATTAGCATCATTCATATAATTTTTATTACTTCATATGTTAAGATAATTCAAAAAAAATATTTTTCAAGGAATGGTTTACGATTTTGGAAAAGCTTTTACAATTATTTCTGCTCCTGCAATTAAATCTACCTCTTTAGTTAAATCGTCCTCTAAATTTATATTTGAAAGAGAAGAATAGCAAGTTAGGGAGGAAAGTAAGATTTGTAGAGCCGTAGCCTGCCATACTTTTATATTAGAGTAAATAAGACCATCAATGCTTCCGTTTGCTATATCAAAACAATCGGAAACGAAGCCATCTCCACGAGAAAATATATTTTTCACTCTAGCATCGGCAAGCTTTTGAGAAGTTGCAAGGCTGTTAAGCAAAGCGTTTGTGTTGATGTTTGCAGTTAGGGAGGTTCTTCTATGAAGTGCCTTCATTCTTTTATTTTCAAGATACACAAGCCCTTTATGTTCCGCATATAAAAATTTTTGTGCTTTAAAGCTGTAAAATAGAGAAAAGACATTCTCATATTTATTTTTAGAACCACTAGGCAAAATGCTTTGAAGTAGAAATATTGAGCCACACTCCCCAACACCTCTTGCAAAATTATTAACACTATCAAGAGGGCAGAAAACTAGACGATATTTTGCTGGCATTTGGCTTTCAATCATCTTAACAGAACCTGAATTTACGCCAATTTCTGGCACGCAAATAGAAACATCTCTTTGCAAGTATGTAAAATCTCTCACAAATCCTTCAAAAAGACGGCTCTCTGTTGTAATTGCAAATTTTTCTGCAACGAAGTTTTCCGACTGAAGGCTTTTAACTTCAAACAGTCCTCTGTTGATAAAATTTACCCTTTTTTCAAGGCAAGATACTATGGCACTTGCAACAGGATGATAAAAACTGCTTTGTCTTGTAAAAGCATCTGCCTTCATATTTTTTATATTAGTTATCTTTTAGAAGAAAGAATTAAATCTCTCGCTTCTTGTGCATTTTTAAAGCCTTGAACTTTAACCCATTTGTTTTTTTCTAAGTCTTTATACCTCTCAAAAAAGTGCTTGATTTGGTTAACCAAAAGTGCTGGCAAATCCTCAATTTCATTCACTTTTTCATACTCCTTGCTAATTGAAGAAGCTGGCACTGCAATAACTTTTTCATCCATACCGCCTTCATCTTCCATTATTAAAATTCCAATAACTTTAGCAGGAATAACCGCCCCAGCCTGCACGGAAAATGGGGAGATAACTAGAATATCTAAAGGGTCTCCATCCCCACCTAAGGTATTTGGAATAAAGCCGTAATTAGCGGGGTAAAACATAGGAGCGGTGAGAAATCTATCCACAAAAACTGCCCCACTTTCTTTATCTATCTCGTACTTTAAACCGATTTGGTTTTGAGGTATTTCTATAATTGCATTAACTTCAGATGGAAACTTGCTTCCAAAAGGGATTTTTGTAATGTCCATATATTTTATATCTTGATTTTTGTTTTAGAAGAATTTAAATTATGAATATCAATTTTTCAAGTAAAATTAATGAAAATTTTAAAAAATAATATAGAAAGCCTAATTTTAAATGTAAAAACCTCCAAATTTAAAGGAATTTTGCTATATGGAAGCGATGTTGGAGTTGTGGAAGCGAGGGAGAGGGATATAAAAAAGAAATTTGCGGATTTTGAAAGCATCAAACTTGATTTGAATGGGGAAAATACCTTAAAAGATGTGCTAAATGAGGTTTTAACACCTTCTTTTTTTGGGTCTCCAAAGTTTATTCAAATTGCAGGAAGCGAGAGCAAGATGGCAGGTTTTGAGGCTGTTTTAAGTGCTTTAAATGGTTTTGATGGATTTTTGCTTGTTGTGTTTTATGCAAATTTAGACGCAAAATCAAAGGTAAGAAAGGCGTGCGAAGTTGCAGAAGAAGTGGGGGTTATTGCCTGCTATGCAGATGAAGACGCCGATGTTATGCAGGTTGCGGAGGGTTTTTTGCGGTCTCGCAAATTAACTATGGAGAGAGATGCCCTAAAGTGGGTGGTGGAAACCTTCAAGAATAATCGTGCTATTTTGCTTGCAGAACTTGAGAAATTAGCAACTTTTAAGAGGGAAGGGCAAATAACTTTGGCAGAAGCTATGGCTTTGATGCAGGAGGAGGCGGAGGCTAGCATTTTTGAGGCGGTAAATTACTTTTTTGCCTTAAATTTAAACGATTTTTTAAAAGAAGTGGAGAAGCTAAAGGAGGAAGTTGTGCCGTCCGTTCTTGTTTCCAGCCTTATAAATTACACCTTTAAATTGCTGGAAATACTGGAAGAAAAGGAGATAAACAAAAAAATGATAGATGCAATTTTAACGGAAAAAGGAGTGTTTTTTAAGCAAATTCCCAAAATGAAAAACCATCTTTCCAAGTGGAATTTAAAGATGTTAAACGGATTTTTAGGAGTTTTAGTAAGGCTTGAAGTAGAGGTGAGAAAGGCTCAAAATACTGGATATTCCTTACTAGAAGTGGAGCTTGTTAAAATAATTAAGAATTTTTCTTAAATTTCTTTAAAAATTTTGTAAAAACAACTTGACATTGAAAAAATATCTTTTAGAAAAAGAAAACTTATTTTTAAAGATATGTCCCTGAAAAGCGTGTTAATTAAGTCAGTGCTTTGCACTGCAACCCTAATTTCTATTAACTTAAAAGCAAATGCAACTTGGCAGTTTGGTGCGGGTGTGGGGTATGGAATTGGTCTCATTGAATTTAATGGAAGTAGGGAGAACTCCACTTTTACAGGAAAT
>JBIKUA010000077.1:0-4378 GCA_044347825.1 Candidatus Deianiraeaceae bacterium
TTTTTTTTGAGTAGCGTAATTTCTAACATCTTGAGTTATTTTCATTGAGCAAAATTTTGGCCCACACATCGAGCAGAAGTGAGCAACCTTAGCGCCGCTTGCGGGCAAGGTTTCGTCATGATAACTTCTAGCTGTTTCTGGGTCTAGCGAAAGACGGAATTGATCTTCCCACCTAAATTCAAATCTTGCAAGACTTAAAGCGTCATCTCTCTCTTGTGATAAAGGATGTCCTTTTGCCAAATCGGATGCGTGTGCAGATATTTTATATGCAATCAATCCTGCCTTTACATCATTTTTATCGGGAAGTCCAAGATGTTCCTTTGGGGTAACATAGCAAAGCATTGCCGTTCCAAACCAACCAATCATACCTGCACCAATTGCTGAGGTTATATGGTCGTAAGCGGGAGCTATATCAGTGGTTAGAGGTCCAAGTGTGTAAAATGGTGCCTCACCACAGTACTTCAACTGCTCCTCCATATTTTCTTTAATTAAATGCATCGGAACATGTCCCGGCCCTTCAATCATAACTTGACACCCAAAATTCCAAGCTTTTTTTGTTAAGTCTCCAAGCGTTCTTAATTCCGAAAATTGAGCTTCATCATTTGCATCAGCAATTGCACCCGGCCTTAAACCGTCCCCAAGAGAAAATGAGACATCATACTTTGCCATTATATCACAAATTTCCTCAAAATTTGTATATAAGAAGTTTTCTTTATGATGCGTTAAACACCATTTTGCCATAATAGAGCCTCCACGGGAGACTATACCTGTCAATCTGTTTTCCGTTAAATGTATAAATCCTAAACGAACACCTGCATGAATTGTGAAGTAATCCACACCTTGTTCACACTGCTCTATAAGAGTGTCTCTATAAACTTCCCAAGTTAATTCTTCGGCAATTCCGCCAACCTTTTCCAGTGCTTGATAGATAGGGACTGTCCCGATTGGCACGGGTGAATTTCTAATTATCCACTCACGAATATTGTGTATGTTTCGCCCTGTTGATAAGTCCATAACGGTATCTGCACCCCATTTAACAGCCCAAACCATTTTTTCAATTTCTTCCTCTACCCCAGAATATATGGCGGAATTTCCAATATTCGCATTTACTTTTGTAAAGAAATTTCTGCCAATTATCATCGGCTCTATTTCTGTGTGGTTGATATTTGCAGGTATTATAGCTCTACCTCTTGCAATTTCATCTCTTACAAATTCAGGAGTAACGAATTCAGGAATACTCGCTCCAAAATTTTCCCCCTTATGCTTTCTTCCAAATTGCACGCCTCTTTCTAATGCCTTCTCTCTTCCTAAATTTTCACGAATTGCAACATACTTCATTTCCTCAGTAATTATGCCTTCTTTAGCATATTGATACTGTGTTAATTTTTTACCTTCCTTCGCCTTCATAGGCTTTCTCCCTCCTAAATTAAAAGCTTTAACTGGAGTGGTGTAAGATTTATCAAGCCCATTATCCTCAGGTTTTATATCTCTACCTTGATATTCCTCAACATCCCCTCTTTCCAAAATCCATTTGCGACGGATTTCAGGTAAGCCCTTTTCAATATCTATCTTAACATTTCCATCAGTATAAGGTCCAGATGTATCATACACTATATGCTCCTCTTTGTTGGAAAGTTGTATAGCTCTAAAGGGAACTCCGTTTATATACTTTTTTTGGCTTCCGTAAATAGGGGAGATATTCATAAAAAACTCAATTTAATTTTTTAAATAAAGTGAGATACTTTATTTAAATAGTCAAGTAATTTTTATAAATTGAAAGATTTGGAATATCCAATTAAAAAGCCTTTTCCATGACTTCTTTTTTTAGGAGCGGAATGAAGTTGGCTGTAAGCATGTATATAAACCATATCATTGTTTTTTAGTTTAAATTCAGGTCCTGCATAAATTTCTGAATTGTTTATCTTTAAACCTTTTAGAGAGTATTGCGTTACGCCTTCAAAATCAACATCTTTACTTTCAAAATAATCTTTACTTGCAAGAGCTAAATAAGTGTTTAAACGGATAAAGAAATCCACTCCATCGGCAACCCTAAATTTGGTTCTTAAGTCAATACGAACTCCATTTAAAGCTCCATTAAACCATCTTCTATGCTCTATTTCAAGCCTTGAATGTTTGTAAAAACCTGATTTAGTATCGTGCCTTACCATACCTCTTAAAGCCCACCTCATTGAGTATGTGCCATTAGTATTATCAAAAAACCCAAGTGAGTTTTGAAGCCCAAAATTCACGCTATCACTGTATTTAAAATTCATTCTGTGACGAGTTTGAAAGCTTTGAGATTGCTCACCACCTGCACTTCTATCTATAAATATATCAAATGCTACTGTTTGATTTTCTGTAATTCCAAAATCGTTGTTTATTTCTATCCCGCTATTATACTTTTTTTTAGATGCACCTAATGATTCGTCGGTATATTTACCCATATATTCAGCTGTAAAATCATAAACGCCCTTACCACTTGTAAAACCGCCAGCAAATACTTTAGAAATTGATAAAACTGCAAAACCAAGAACGGTTGCAGAACTTTTTAATATGTCTCTCATATGGAGTTAAAAATTGTTTCACAAAAAGTTAGTCCAGTAAAATTAGTTGTCAAGTTTTTTTTCAACTTTCATTATAATTTCTTATAATTCAAGTAGAAAGGTTATGTTAAGTAATGTTAACTTTCTTAATAAACATCTAATTCGCCTCCTCTGCCGTTACCATCTCTCCATCAAACCCTCCAAGCCCTTGCCTTATAAGTTCTACAAGCTCGTTTTCAACTTCAGGATGTTCCTTTAAGAAGGTTTTTGCGTTTTCCCTCCCCTGCCCTAGCCTTGTATCTTTAAAAGAAAACCAAGTTCCTGATTTTTCAATAAATCCAAGCTTAATTCCAAGGTCTATCATTTCACCATATTTAGAGATACCTTCTCCGTAGATGATTTCCAAGTCCACAACCTTAAATGGAGGGGAAACCTTGTTTTTTACGGTTTTTATCCTTGCTACAATTCCGTAGGCTTCTTCGTTTTTCTTTAGAGTTTCAACTCTTTTAACCTCAATTCTAATGGAGGAGTAGAATTTTAGGGCGTTTCCTCCTGTTGTTGTTTCTTGAGGGCCGTATCCCATACCTCCAATTTTAGCACGAAGTTGGTTGATGAATATAACAACGCATTTGGTTTTGGAGACTATTCCTGTTAGCTTTCTCAAAGCTTTACTCATAAGCCTTGCTTGAACCCCCATTTGCTGATCCTCCATTTCACCATCTACCTCTACTTTTGGCACAAGTGCGGCAACGGAATCCAGCACTATAACATCAATTGCACCAGAACGCACTAAGGTTTCAATAATATCAAAAGCTTGCTCTGCGTAATCGGGTTGAGAAATTAGGAGGTCGTTAACATTTACACCAAGTTTTTTAGCATAAGATATATCAAATGCATGCTCAACATCAATAAAAGCACATTTAGAGCCTTCAATTTTTTGAGCGGCCGCTATCATATGAATTGTTAAGGTTGTTTTTCCTGAACTTTCGTGTCCGTAAATTTCAATAATACGCCCACGAGGAATGCCCCCAACGCCAAGGGCTTTATCTATTGTAAAAAAACCTGTAGGAATCACATCAAGCTCCATATTATCCGATGCTGCTTGAAGCGTCATTATAGTTCCTTTACCGCAGGATTTTTCAATGCTTGCAATAGCAGCTTGTAATGCCTTTTCTTTTTGCTCTCTTTGAAGAGCAGTCTCTTTTGCTGAAACTTCTTTAGACATATATAAAAAAAATATATTAATTTGATTACTGTAAACCAAATTAATTATATGTCAAGGAGGGTTTTTTAAAATTTTAGACTTACACCAAACCATATATGATACCTCTTCCTGATTAATCAACATAATAATAAGTCTGGTCACAAAAATAAATTTTTAATTGACAAATAAAAACACTTTTTTATAATTGCTTAATTAATTTTTACCTATAATGCCCACAAAAGATTTTTTTACCGCAGGTCTTGCCTCCTGTGATAGTGCTATTTTTGATGTAATAAATAAGGAATTTGAAAGGCAAAAAGAGGGTATTGAACTTATTGCCTCAGAGAATTATGTTTCAAAAGCAGTTCTTGAGGCGCAAGGTTCAGTTTTGACGAATAAGTATGCAGAAGGCTATCCTAAAAAAAGATATTACGGAGGCTGTGAGTTTGTTGATATAGCAGAAACTCTTGCAATTGAAAGATTGAAGCAACTTTTTGGTTGCAACTTTGCCAATGTTCAACCACATTCTGGTGCAAATGCTAATCAATCTGTATATTTTGCTTTTATGAATCCGGGAGAGACGGTGCTTGGGCTTTCGCTAGATTGCGGAGGGCATTTAACTCACGGATTT
>JBIKUA010000078.1:0-4369 GCA_044347825.1 Candidatus Deianiraeaceae bacterium
GACGCTCAATCTGGTATTGGTGGATTTATTTCTTTTGGGTTTTTAGATGCAATGAAGGTAAATAAAAAAATATTTTATGGATTTGAGGGGATGTTAGGGTTAGAAAATCTTCAAATTGAGAATAGTAAAGTAGATGATTTTGCTTTAAGAAGCCATATTTCGGTTTCTTTTATTGGTAGGCTAGGATACTCTTTTGGAAAAAATTCTTTATCATATGTAAATGCTGGTTTTGGATTGCAAGAGTATAAAGTGGAGCAAAAAGGCTTTATTGATGAGAAGTTTCTTATACCTTACGCATTAATTGGGGTGGGCTTGGAGTTTGCTATATCTCCTTCTTATAATATATTTGGTGAGTATAATTATAGTTTTAATACTAAAAAAATATATCCACAGCATACTTTGGTAGAAAGTATTGTCGTAAAATCTAAAAAGATGAATATTGGGGTAAGGTATTATTTAGGAGGATCTAACATAATTCGCACAAACGATATTAAGCAGAATAATAAAGTTAGGCAGAATGTTGCAAATGCTTTTACAAAAATTGAGGAGGTTGATACTATAACTAACTATAATGATGTGAAGTTTCGTGATGCTAAAAAGTTTGGGCAAAAGGTTGACGCTTCAAAAGCTACTTCTAAGCCTAAGGCTAATGTTTCAAAAGCTACTTCTAAGCCTAAGGCTAATGCTTCAAAAGCTACTTCTAAGCCTAAGGCTAATGCTTCAAAAGCTACTTCTAAGCCTAAGGCTAAAAGCTTAAAATCTATACAGAAGGAGAAAGGAGGTAAAACTAAGGTAGGTAAAACTAATGGCGATAAGTTTCAAGTAAAAATGGAAACTTTAAAACCTCCAGTAATTAGATAATTAAGATAAAATCTTTAATATTTTTGCATTGTGAAGCCTTAAAAAATCTACCTTATTCCAAAGTAGGGCGGAAAATACTGATGTCATTAAGTCTCTTTCAAATATAGATGCTTCGTTTATGTTGAAGGCGCGTTTAAGGAAGGACTTTCGTGAATGCCCTACAAAAAGTTTCACTCCAAGTTTGTTGAAGTTGGTGATGTTTTTGATGATGCTTAGAGACTGCTCGGCAGTTTTGCCAAAGCCGATGCCAACATCAAATATTAGGTTTTCGTTTGAAATTCCAGCACGATTGAATTTTTTGATTTTTTCTTCCCCCCAAGTTAGTAGCTGTGAAAGCACATCACCCTCCATCACGATGTTTGGATTAGCGGGAATACTTAAAGAGTGCATAAAGCAAAATTGTAGGTTATTTTTTGCAACTAGCTCCACCATTCTTTCATCTGCACCGCCCGAAACATCGTTTAATATAGAAACTCCGAGGGAGGCTCCCCACTTTGCGGTTTCAAAATGATAGGTATCTAAGCTTACTCTTGCCCCAAGCTTGATGATAGCGGGAAGAACCTTCTCAAGCCTTGAAATTTCTTCATCAGGTGTGAGGGGTGTGGCGTTTGGTCTTGTGCTTTCCGCCCCTATATCAATTGCAAAAACTCCATCTTGAAGCATGCTTTTGGCACTTGCGAGGGCATCTTCTACATTTAGGTTTGCACCACCATCGGAGAATGAGTCGGGAGTTATGTTTAAAATTCCAAATATTTGTGTTTGAGGCATAATTGATTATTTTTTTAGGAGATAAATTTTTTTTTTGCGAATGTCAAATTTTTTGTTTGACTTAAGTTGAAAATTTCGTTATCTTTAGTGTAATTAAATTTAGGAAGATGAGAGCGTGGATTTTTGTTGTGTTAATTTGTATGGGCTTTTGTTTTAAGGCATCTGCTCTTACTGTTAATATTAGTAAAAATAAAATTTTGATTGGGGTTGATTTTGCAGGAGATGTAATTACGGTTTTTGGTAAAAAGGAAGATGAGGGCGATATAGTAATTATTTTTAAAAGCCAGAAGGTAAGCTATAAGGTTTATGGTAAGCAGAAGATTTTTGGGATTTGGCAAAACACCAACCCTCGCATTTTTAAGGATATTTATAATATATATAGTTTGAAATCGGAAAATGCTGATATTTTAACGAGGGACGATATTTTTAGGGATTTAGAGATAGGCGTGCAAAATGTGAACTTTTATAATTTTACAAATGTTAAATCTGCACTTTTAAATTCAGATTATAAGGATGCGTTCTTGAAACATAAAAAGAAGAATGGTAGCTTCAAGGAGGATTTTGGAAATGTGAGGTTTTTTCCTAAGTCAGGCATGTTTCTTGCAAATGTTGAAATTCCATCTAATATAAAACCGGGGAATTATTCTCTTGAGGTTTTTCTTATTCGTGATAAAGAATTGAGAGAGCTTATGATTTTTGATATTCGTGTAGAGCAGGTGGGTATGCTTTTAAAAATAAAGGAGCTTTCGCAGTTGAATAAGGAAATTTACGCTGTTGTTTCTATTTTAATTTCGGTTATAATTGCGTTTTTGGCGTTTTCTCTAGCAAAGGTGCTTTATTATAATAGGGTTTGATTTATTCCTGACCTCTTGACATCTTGATTTTGCCCTAAGATTTCACCTAACTAGTCTAGTGATTTAATGTTACATTTTTATTTGTCATTTCTAGTGTTTTAATTTCTTTCGCCATAACTTTCTCACCTAATTTTCTAGATGTTTCGGACAGTTCATTAACTTTAGCTATATCTTCAGCTTTGGTTTTGCTATCTTGATCTAGAGTGTCTATAAGATTTTGACGGATTTTGTCAGCCTCATTCTCCACTTTCTCTAATTCCTTTTTCATTACATCTTTTGGAATACCTGTAAGCAATGTTGCGGTGCTAGGATTTTTTACAGCATATTGCATTCCTCCAACCTGTTTATAACATTCCGCACATTCTTTTATTTGTTCTATATGTTGAGGATGCTTTTGAATTAATTCATTTTGCACTGTTATTTGCTTTGTAGTAAGAATTTCTGCAGTTTTTTCCTCTAGATTTGTTAATGTAAGTTTTGTAATTACATTTTGCACTTTTTCACTTGCAATGTTTGTAATTTGCGTATCATTTTTAATTAGATTTTTAAGCATTTCTTTGTTTTGAACATTCTCCTTTCCTTGAAAAAGAATTTTAGCTACTGTAATAGCATTACTAGGTGCTTCAGAAATTATTTTTGCCGTTTCATCACTTTTTCTTGCTAAGATTTTTGCTCCTCCGTAAATTGCACCCCCTCCAACGCCCACTACAACAGCTCCAACTGGCAAAGCTGCAAAACTTGAAGCAATTGTAACGCCTGCTGCCACTCCTAAACCTGCAGTAATTCCAACTGAAACCCATTTTTGTTTATCAATTTTATCAATTGTTGCTTTAATTCCTTTAATATTTTGAGCCTCGGAAAGTTGTTTTGCAATTTCATCATACTTTTGGATTTGCTCTTTTTGTGGTAATTTTCTAAAATTTTCATTCTTCGAAAGATTATCCAAATGCGAAGTAATATTTTGTAGCGTTTTTATTGCATTTTGTTTAGATTGCTTAAGTGCGTTTTCGTTAGTAAATAATGTAGAAAAAAAGCCTTGTTTTGCATTATTATTTTCAAATGTAGACAAATTTGCCTCAAAAAATTCTTGCATTTTTGGAGAGTTATAATAAGGCTTCCCCTTTATTTCACTCACAAAATCATCCTCGTTTATTTGCTCTTCTATGTATGTGTATTTATCTTGCGTTGCCATACTTTTTATAATTAATTACTTTGTTAATATTGTATTCGTGTTTGGTTGTTCTTGACTTACTGCACTTGTCCGTCTAACCCAATCTCTTTGCTGTGCTTGATCTTTATTAAGTTGTGTTTTATCTTCATTGAGTTGCTTTGCATCAATCACAACCTTGTTGCCCTGTGTTTCAAGGTTTGGCGTCGCCGTTTCTACAACAATATTTGGTGAATTTTCTATTACAACCTCTACTTTGCCTTGATTAATATACCCCTCTGCCTCTTCTTTTAATTTTAGCATTTTATAAAGTGCGAGAGAGTGTAGCTGTTGCGGATTTGTATAGATTTCACTTTTAGTTACTTGATTAAATCCCGCTTGAGGGTATTTTTGTGCCATTTTTTGCATATCTGCAATTATATCATCCGTCTTCATATTAGGGTATTTATCATCAAATAACATGCATGCTACTTTTATCTCTTGCTTACTTCTTCTTTCTGGATTTGATGTTTTAAGTTTTTCAATTTGCGTCCCAAGAGCTTCTAAAAACTGATGTTTATTATGTAATTTTACAAAACTATCATTTATTTTATTGAAATTTCTATTTTCCAGTGCTTTAGTGAAATTTTCTTTACTTAAAAAATTATTTCCACTTAAGTTGTTAGATTGAAAATTGGAGGATATTCTAGATAATTCAATTTGCAAAACATTATTAAAG
>JBIKUA010000005.1:0-13908 GCA_044347825.1 Candidatus Deianiraeaceae bacterium
GAGCATAATATTGAGAAAATTGACCTTTGCATCGTGAACCTCTATCCATTTGAGGAAACAGTAAAACAGGGTGGAAGTTTTGAAGAAATTATTGAAAAGATAGATATAGGAGGGCCTTCTATGGTGAGCTCCTCTGCCAAAAATTATAAATATACAACGGTTGTAACAGCGGTTGAGGATTACGCAAATTTAAAAGCAGAATTAGAGCAAAATAATATGCAAACATCTCTTGAATTTAGGGAGCAATGTTGTGCAAAAGCCTTTGCTTTAACTGGGTTTTATGATAGCGTTATTTCAAGCTGGTTTAAGGAAAAAACAAAAGCTGATACAGAAATAACAAGCTTACCACTGCGCAAAAAGCAAGATTTAAGATACGGCGAAAACCCACATCAAAAGGCAAGATTTTACGAAATTCCACTTTCCAAAAATAGCTTTGCAAAGGCAATTCAATTACAAGGTAAGGAACTAAGTTACAATAATATTGCAGATGCAGATGCCTCCCTTGAAGCTTCTTCCAGTTTTAAAGAACCTGCGGTTTGTATAGTGAAACACGCTAATCCTTGTGGGCTTGCAACAGGAAAAACAATTTTAGAAGCCTACGAACTTGCATTTTCTGCTGACCCTAAAAGTGCATTTGGGGGAATTGTCTCTTTAAATAGAGAGGTTAATTTAGAACTTGCAGAAAAGCTTAAAACACACTTTTACGAGGTTATTATTGCTCCAAAGTTTAGCCTAGAAGCAAGAGAATTGCTAAGTAAAAAAGTTAATTTAAGGCTACTTGAAGCTCCATCTTACACAAATGAAGAGGGCTTTATGTTAAAAAACATTCAGGGAGGGCTTTTAATGCAAAGCTTAGATATTATAGAGCCAGTTTTGGAAGTAAAAACGGGAAATCTTGAAAGCTTCTCTAAAGAAGAGCTTGAATTTAGCTTTAAAGCTGTTAAGTTTTTTAAATCTAATGCAATTGTAATAACCAGTGGAACTAGCGTTGTATCTTTTGGTTGTGGGCAAACTAGTAGAGTTGATGCCATGGAAATTGCTTGCAAAAAACTTGCACTTTCTGGTGCCAACCCCTCAAATTGCATACTTTCAAGTGATGCGTTTTTTCCATTCACGGATAATTTAGAGCTTGCAAAAAACTATGGCATCACAACAATTATAGCTCCAAGTGGCTCTATTAAAGATGAAGAAGTTGTAAATTTTGCAAGGGAAAATGGTATAAATTTAGTTTTTGCTAAATCTCGCCATTTTAAGCACTAAGCACAACGCTTAATGCATTTACAACACTTGCTATTTTAACTGCTTCTTGAATTTTATTAGATTTAACTTCGTGCTTTTTTAGTGTTTTTTCGTGAGAGTCCATACACATTCCACAACCATTCATAGCAGAAACAGCAGTTGAAGCAAGCTCAAAATCAATAGAAGAAATGCCGTGCTTGGAAGGTGAAAGTCCGTTCATTCTAAGCCCTGCAGGCATTTTAGAGTATTCTTCATTTGAAACAAGGTGAGTAAAACGATAGTAAACATTCGTCATGCCCATTAAAGTTCCTGATGTTTTTCCAGCATTAATTTCCACTTCACTTAAAACATCTTTTGCCTCTTTTAAAACAGCTTCTAAAAGCATTTTATTTTTACTTGCAAAAGCACAAGCAACAAAAATAATCATTGCCTGATTTTTAGTTAAAACTGTTGTATTTAGCAAATTTTGTGCATTAAGTTTTATATCAACTGCAAATTTTGGTAAATTTTCTAGTAAATCTATTAGTTTCATATTAGTTTAAAATTGATTGTATAAAATATATTTTCTTTTCAAGTTCTTGCAATATGTCTGAGACAATTGCCTCAAGCACAGGCTCTTTTTTTAGTGCCTCATAATCCTTTAGTAGCGAGTTATAATCTTTTAAAGCATCTTTTAACATATCTTCGGCCTTTGATGGAATTTTAAATCCCTTTGCCATTTCAAGCACTGCTTTAAAGTCAATATCCGCTTTTTTGCTAGAAAACCTAAGGTATTCCGCCATTTTATCTTTTTGCTCCAAAAGTTCTTTATAAGCTTCTTCAAAAAATTCATGATAAGATAAAAAATCTTTACCCGTCACATTCCAGTGAAATATGTGAAGTTTTGAAGAGATAAAATGAAGTTTTGAAATTAGTTGTAGTATCCCCTTTTCCATAAAAATAAATAATCAGGTTTCTTTGCAAATATATCAAAAAAGTTAAAGCTTAAAAGTAAGGAGATTAACCTAATGTTTTCTCTCCTGACTTCCAATTGCAAGGGCAAAGCTCATCAGTTTGAAGAGCGTCAAGAACTCTTAGAGTTTCAGATGGATTTCTTCCAACTTTCATATCAGTTACTTCAACAAAACGGATAACTCCTTCAGGGTCAACAAGGAAAGTTGCTCTTCTTGCTACTTCTTCATTTTTTTCCAAAATTCCTAAAGCACGAGAAACATCCTTTCTAATATCTGCAACCATATGAAATTTTAGGTTTTGCAAGTTTTCGTTATCTCTTCTCCAAGCGAGGTGAACAAATTCACTATCTGTACTCATTCCAAAAAGCTCACAGTCTCTATCTTTTAGGTCTCCTACTAAGTCTCCAAAAGCTTTAATTTCTGTTGGGCAAACAAATGTAAAATCCTTTGGCCAGAAGAAGTATAAAGCCCATTTTCCTTGAGGATTAGAAACTTCAACAAAAGCGTCATCGGGGCTTTTTATTTCAGAAACAGGCACGGGGCGAACTGCTTTTAATTTAAAACTTGGGAATTTTTCACCAATTGTAAGCATAAAAAATAATAATAAGTTTTTTCTAGCATAATAATAAAGTATTAAAATCAAAAGTAAAATACTAATTTATTATTTTTTTTATAAGCAAAGTTTATATTTTAGGATTAAAAAATAGAAATTCAAGAAATTAAATTTAGAATTTGCTGAATTTCAAGGCTATTGCCCACATTTATTGCTTCAATCTCTTTAACGGTTCTTTTAAATAAACCGCAAAGAACTTTCCCCGAGCCAACCTCAATTGCGTGAGTTATACCATCTTCCTTCATTTTTAACATTGTTTCTCTCCAACGCACTCTTGAAACAACCTGCCTTGCTAAAATATCCGCCATTTCACCTTGCTCTTTATAATAATCTGCATTCACATTATTTATTAGTGGGATAAGTGGTAAATGAATTTTATATTTAGAAAGCTCTTCTTTCATTTGCTCGGATGCCTTTGATAATAATGGTGAATGGAAAGGGCCACTAACTTCAAGCTTTACTGCCATTTTAGCACCAAATTCCTTACTAAGAGATTGAGCTTTTAAAATCGCCTCCTCGTTTCCGCTTAAAACAATTTGCCCATTTGCATTATCATTTGCTACAACAAGAACTAAATTGCCCTTTGAAGCTTCAATTAAATCTAGCAATTTTGCTTCATCTAAGCCAATAACTGCAAGCATAGCACCTCCTGTAGGCATTGCATTTGCCATAAACTCCCCTCTTTTACGAAGAATTATTGAAGCATCTCTAAGGGAAAGAGAGCCTGATGCCACAAGTGCAGAATACTCACCTAAAGAATGTCCTGCAACAACTCTTGCAAAATAAGAAGCCTTCATATTTGAAAGCCCTTCAAGCGACCTTAAAGTAGCAATTGAAGTTGCCATTAAAGCTGGTTGGGTATTTTCTGTTCTTCTCAATTCCTCCTCCGTGCCTTCAAAGATGATTTTAGATAGAGAAAACCCTAAAGCGTCATCAACTTCTTGAAACACCTCTTTTGCCCCAGTAAAATTTTTATAAAGGTCGTAACCCATGCCAGAGGCTTGAGACCCCTGACCTGGAAATACTAATGCTATTTGTTTATTTTGCATAATTTTCTTTTATTTCTTTTATTATGTTATCTAGTATGGCATTAAAAAAAGCAACCTCTTTTTCTTCTAATACAGTTGTAGCTATTAAATCAGTATATTCTGATGTTATAAGTTTAAACTGCCTTTTGCGAGAAAAAAAAGCTTCACAAATTGCTCCTCTAAGTCCAGCTCTAATAACAGAGTTTAAACGGCTAATTCTCCATTTTTTTGATATATACTTTTTAATATAAGCATCTATCTTTTCAGCATTTAATATATAGTAAGTTATAACTCCTCTTACAAAGCGTTCTTCTAGCCTTTTATTTTTCTTGTTTGTTCCATATTTCTCATAAAAAAACATTCTTTTGTAAAAGTAAATTATAGTTCTATAAACTTCATTTGCTTTTTCTTCATCCGTAAACGGAACTTTGCTGAAAGCCGAAAACTGCTCATAAAAATAAAGCCCTTGCACAATTGCAAGACGAGAGAGGCGCTTCCTATAAGTTAAAAAGCTTTCAAATTTTTGCTTTTTAGAAACTCGTTCCTCATCTTCAACTCCTTTTATTGCAACGCTTTCATCTCTAGCAAAAACCTTTGTTTGCGGATTGATTGGCTTTTTTAAAGTTATGGTTTTTGCACTTGCAAAAGTACCAGCACTTTTGCTTTTAATCTCCTCCGACATAAACATAGTAATTGCATATTAACCATCATTAAAAGTAGTAAAATAAAATCAAAAGTCAAGCAAAAACAACCCACTTTTAATAAATAATTTTTTGTTATACAAATTATTAATAATAGTTAAATTTTTAAATAGTTATAATATTCTTCGCCTTCTCTCCAACTTTCTCTCACTCTTATAAAAAGAGTCACTTCAATTGGTTTTTGAAATATCTTGTACAACTCCTCTTCTGCACCATGTTTTATTTTTTTAAGCATCTCTCCTCGCTTACCTATCATTATAATTTTTTGGCTCTCTTTTGTAACGGTTATAAGGGCGTTAGCAAGAATGCCCTCTGCCTCTTCTATGAATTTTTCTGTTTGAACCGATGTATGATACGGTATTTCATCTTTTAAAGCAAGAAAGATTTGCTCTCTCACAATTTCTGCAACAGTTACATTCTCTGACATATCAGAAATTGTATCTCCATCAAACAGCCACTCCCCTTCTACTGCTTTCTTTTTTAAAAAGTCCATTAATTTTTCAATCCCCGTTCCTTCAATAGATGATATATAAAAAATAGTCTCAAGTGCTTCCTCTTTTTCAAGTTTAAGAGCTATATCTAATTTTTCTTTCTCGGAAAGTCTATCTATTTTAGTGATAACAGCTATTAAAGTTCTTCCTCTGCGTTTAAAGTCGTTTATTATATCATAAACCTCTTTAGTAACGCCTTTAAACCCATCTACCATCAGTAAAACTACGCTAGAAGCACGAACAACCTTCCAAGCAAAATTTGTAATTCGTTTTTCTAGAGTAAAATCCTTTCTTGCTCTAAAAATACCAGGAGTATCAGTAAAAACCATTTGAGTATCATCAAAATTAACAACTCCATTAATTGCGTGCCTAGTTGTTTGCACTTTGGGGCTTACTATACTTATTTTTTCACCTACTAACTTATTTAAAAAAGTTGATTTACCTGCATTTGGAGCTCCACAAATTGCTACATTTAAAATTTTTGTCTTCATACTCTTAATTTCTTTAATTAAATTGATACTTAAATTTTTAACTTTGTCAAGAAATTGTTAATTTTGCTAAAAAACAAGGATTTTCAAAAATACAAAAAGCAAGTTATCTATTTTATAGATAACTTTTGCAAAGTTAAGCGAAATATTATATTTGATTTCTCCATCAAAATGTATTTATATACCTTAATTTTAATTAATTGATATGTCCAAAGATAATAAAAACTCTGGTGTGAATCGTAATATAGCGTCAAAAATGAAAATGGTGAGAAAAATGAAAGGTTTAAGTTTAAATGATGTAGGTAAAATACTTAATGTTTCTCCTCAACAGGCTCAAAAATATGAGACAGGTGCAACTCAAGTGCCATTTAGTAAGCTTTTTATTTTTGCAAATCATTTTGGAATTCCTCCAGAATTCTTTTTTAAAGAAGATTAGTTTTAGCTATAAAATTGATCACTTTTTTGGATTTTTCCTTTAAATATGGTGTAAGTAATTACAGTGCAAAGTAAAACAATAGGAAGCATAACAATAATTATCCAAAAGGTTAATCTTAAAGCTGGCTCCGAGTTTGTTGCTTCAAAAATTGTATAATTTGGAAACAATAAGTAAGGCCACATAATAAATAATTTTTTAACAAGGGAAATTAAAAATAAGGATGTTGTTAAAATAAATGTCTTTATTGTGTGCTTAACTTCATTTAAAGCTTTTAAAATTAAAACTAAAATAAATAAAGCAATCAAGCTAAGAAGTGTATAGGTTGTAATTCTCAAGCTAGAACCTAAAAATTGCTCTTTTAGCCCAACTTGAGAAGATATTAGCCAACCCTCCATAACAAATGTTCCTATAAATGAAATTAGAACAAGAGGTTTTAACATTCTAGTGGTTTTATCCGCTATTTCACCATCAGTTTTGTATCTAGTAAAAGAAAGTCCTAAAATAGAGTAAACAATTACAGTTAAAACTCCAGATACAATATTAAATGGAGTTACGAAATCAAACGGGCCACCTAAGTAGACCCCATCTTTCATATTTAACCCCACAAAAGCTGACGCAAATAAAACCCCTTGTAAAAAAGATGCAATAAAAGAGCCTAAAAAAAATGTAAAATCCCATATTTTTTTATCTTCCCCTTGAGCTTTAAGCCTAAACTCAAAAGAAAGTCCACGAATAAATAAACCTGCAACCATCAAAATAGCGGGTATATATAAAGATGGTAAAACTCCATAATAAATAACTGGAAAGGCAGCTACGCCTATGGTTCCAACATAAATTAACCAAGTTTCATTTCCATCCCATAATGGTGCTATTGTATCCATTAATTTTCCTCTATGGCTTTTATCAAAACATAAAAAAGTATTCCCTATTCCCAAATCAAAGCCATCTAAAACTGCATAAATTACTAATCCTAAAATTAGTAGTAATGCAAGAATTATAGTTACCGTGGTAAGTGTCATATTTTTTATTAATTACTTAAGTTTTCCTTCCTGCTCACCATATACTTCAATTAGATCTACACTTTCTAGACCTTTAGTGAATAACTTTTTTATATAAATATATAATGGAATTAAAATTGCAATATAAAGTATTAAAATTGAAATTAAACTAAATGAAACCTGCCCTACAGTTAAATTTTGTGAGCCAGCATCTTTAATTCGCATAATGTTATAAACTATCCAAGGCTGTCTTCCTATTTCCGTTACAAACCAACCAGCAATTACAGCAATTGAGCCTGTGTATCCAAAAATAGAAACTACATAAAGGAAAGGTTTGTTTTCAAAGAGTGTTTTCTTAAATCTCAAATACAAGCTAAATACAGCTATAGCAAGGTAGATAAAGCCTAAACCAACCATAATTCTAAATGAATAGAATACAATTGGAACATAAGGTCTGTCCTCCTTTTTCCATTCTTTCAAGCCTTTTACCTCTCCATCAAAAGAATGAGTTAAAATAAGGCTTGTTAACTTTGGTATAGTAATTTCAAAAGAGTTTTTTTCTTCCTTTTGGCTTGGTATAGCAAATAAAACAAGAGGTACTCCAGATTTAGTTTCCCACAATCCTTCCATAGCGGCAACTTTAACGGGTTGATATTTTAAAGTATTCAATCCGTGCATATCACCTACTAAAATTTGAATTGGTGCAAAAACTGTAATAATCCACATAGCAACTGAAAAACCAGCACTTGCAACTGCAAGTTCCTTCTTTTTTATCAAGTAGTAAGCAAGTACAGCGGAAGCAAGAAGGCTTCCAGTTAAATAAGATGCTATAAGCATATGAGTCATACGGTAAGGCATTGAAGGGTTGAAGATTATTTCCTTCCAGCTTACAACATGCACAACTCCATTTATAACCTCTACACCTGCAGGAGTATGCATAAAAGAGTTTATAACTATAATCCAAAATGCAGAGTTATGAACCCCTATAAAAACGAAGAATGTTGCAAAAAGGTGAACCATGGGATGAACCCTCTTCCATCCAAATAGCATTATACCAATGAAAATAGCTTCAAAGAAGAATGCAGTTAAGGTTTCAGCTGCAAAAAGAGGCCCTATGGCAGGTGCGGCAAATTGAGTAAATTTTGCCCAGTTTGTACCAAATTGAAAAGCCATAGGAATGCCAGTAACAACACCCACTGCAAAATTTATTGCAAAAAATTTAGCAAAAAACCTAAATGCAGAAATGTAATTCTTATTTTTTGTTTTGAGCCACAATAATTCCAAAATTAATAACAAAAGGGAAAGACCTATAGTTATTGCGGGAAAAATAATATGATATCCAATTGTAAAAGCAAATTGAATACGGGATAGCATGTTAACCTCAAACATAATTAAAAATTATTTTTATTTTGCAGTTTAATTGTAAAATAAAAAAATAAAAAAGTCAATCATAAAATGTAATTTTTTAGCAAACTAATAAGGTAAAAAGGCATATAAAATTGATTGACTTTTAGGAATTTTTCAAATATTAAAAGTTGAGTAAATAAATCTCAAATTGTATGGTGATTAAAAAAATTTTCAACCGTGAAAAAGATATCAGAAAATTGGATAAAGAAAATTTATCAAAAATCAATTCTGCAAAAGAAATTTTCGTAAAGCAAAAAAAAACATCGGAGGATGAAAACGAGGATAGTGGGTTCAATTTTAGAGATGGTTTTAACATCGTGTGGGATGTTGCAAAATATGAATTAAAGGATTCTAAAAAAACTGTTATTTCAAGTTCAGAGGAAGGTTCGGATCAAGAAACTTTAAAAAACCCAAAGTCTAAAAATAACAAGATAGAGGAAATATATAGTGATTTTACAAACCAATCTTTTGACAAAGGAAGTAAATTCTCTATTTTAGAGAACGGAGAGTTTTTAGCTTCTTCTAATGTAGTTATAACTGATACCGCAGGAAACAAAATTGCCAAACCTACTAAAAAAAACATCAAAAACAATAGCACAAGAGGAATTTAATTTATTAATTACTTTTTTTAAATAAATAATTTAATTATTATTAATAGTTCAAAATGTTCAAAACAAAGTTCAAAATATACTTTCTTTCAATAATTCATTAAAAAAACTTGATTTTATAAAATGTTTATAACTGATTATAATTGTTTACAACTATTAGTTTTGAACAATTATAAACATATTTAAACAATATATAAACATAATGAAAAAAGTTTTAAACATAGCATTTTTATTGATAATTTTATTATTCTCTTCAATTTTTATTTTTTTAAAAAGTGATTATACAAATCTTGAAGTTAAAGATGAAAACTTTATTTTACTTGTGGAAAAGGGAGATAATATTCGTAAAATTGCAGAAAAGTTAGATATTTACAACATTAATAAGTATCCATTTTCTACTTTTATTGTAATGAGATTAATGCTTAGAAATGTTACAATAAGTGCTGGGGAATATGAGATTTTAAAAGATGAAAACTTATTTACTTTAATAAGAAAAATCAAAAATAAGACGCATTACTACAGAAAGATTACTTTTGTAGAAGGTGAAACAATAACAAGATATTTAGATCAGATAAATTCTGCTTTTGGTTTATTAGGTGATGCAACGGAGGAAGTTAAAGAAGGTTATTTTATGCCGGGGACTTATAAGTATTTGTATGGTGAAACTAAAAACTCGCTTATAAAAAGAGCTAGAGATGATATGTTAAGTTTTGTAAATTCTGAGTTTGCAAAAATAGAAAATAAGGCAGATTTTTACCTGAAAAATATAAATGAAATTATAAGCCTTGCATCGGTTGTGGAAAAAGAAAGCGGGATAGGTTTGGAGCGTAAGCTTATAGCAGGCGTATTTTTTAATAGATTAAAGAAAGAAATGAAGTTGCAATCTGACCCTACAACAATTTATGAAATTACAAAAGGTAAGTATAAACTAGATAGACCTTTGACATATGCGGACTTGACATTAAAAGGCGAGTATAATACATATTATATAAAAGGTATTCCTGCTTTTCCAATTGCTTCACCTAGCAAGGAAGCTATAATAGCCGTTTTAAATCCTCAAAAAACGGATAGCCTCTTTTTTGTTGCAGATGGAAACGGCGGGCATAACTTCTCTGATAGCTATCAAGAGCATTTGGAGAATGTTAAAATTTATAGACAATCTTTAAAAAAAGATGAAACAAGATGAAAATAAAAACTTAACTCCTGCGGAGTATATTTCAATGCGTGTTAAGAGTGGAAATTATTTTAAAGACGCAAAAGATTGGCTCTACGGTGCCTACATTTCTTCTTATAAGTTGAAAATTGATTTACTAGTTATAATTGTTATAACTGCAATTGTTATGGTTTTTTTTGTTCTCTTTTCTCTATTTGGGGTTAAATCTGTTAAACCAAAAAACGGAGTTGTAAATCTTGAAAGTGATTTTGAAGATGAATACATTATTCAAAAAATTCCACAATATTATATTAATAACGAAAAAAACATAATAAGGTTTATTTTAGAAAACTATGTAGAGTTTTTTGAAAGCTACGATACCACTAGATACAATATATATGAAATAACAAATAAAATTAAAATTATAAGACAAAATTCAAATAAACAAGTTGGAGATAAATTTGAAAGAATAGTTAGAGAAAATTATGTTAATGAAGTGCTATCTGGCTTTAATAGAAAGGCAAAGGTAGATAGATTTGAATTTGTGGAGAATAATAACTCCTTTCAGGATAAAATACTTAACTCTATACTTCCAGCAAAGCCACCTAAAAAAGTGCGAGTTTATTTAACATCATTCGTCTTTAATGAAGATGGTAGATTTTTAGTAAAAGAAGAAAAGCGAGTAGTTGAAATAACATACACTTACGAAGGTATAGAAAGAGATAAAGACGGAAATTTAGGTAATTTAAATTTAAAGGTAACGGCTTACAACTACATACTTTGATATACTCTACTTAGATGCAAACAAGATTTATGGAGTAAATAAATCTTTATCTCCAGTATTTTTTAGAATTTACCCCTTGCAATTTTATCTACATTTAAACCCCCATATACTTACTTACTATAATTTAGTTTTTAAGCTATCAAGGCATAACTTTATTGTTAAATTATTTATAAGCATAACTTATTATAAATTTTTAATACATTATTATAATATAAACTAATATTACTTTGACATATTAAGAAATATGTTTTATACCTAAACTAAGTTTATTTTAAAATATGGTTGCTTGGGTTTTGCTTTTTTTTGCATCTATTTGCGAAGTAGCGTGGACTTATTTTATGAAGGTTTCTGATGGATTTTCTAAGTTAAAGCCCTCTGTTTTAATGGTTATTTTTAACATACTTAGCACCATTTTTCTTGCTCTTGCAGTTAAAGATTTACCAATAAGTGTTGCCTATCCAATATGGACTGGCATTGGTGCAATGGGAACTGTTGTGATTGGAATTTTAGCTTTTAACGAAAGTAAAAGCTTCAAAAAATACTTCTTTTTAACGATAATACTTCTTGGAATTATTGGCTTAAAAGTTGTATAATCTTTATTATTTTTTATTTTTTTATGTCAAATTTTATTGTGTGGATGGCTCTTTTAGGTGCTGGAATTTCTGAGGTTATTTGGGCTTATTTTATGAAGCAGTCGGAAGGTTTAACAAAGCTTGTTCCTTCTGTGTTGTTTATAGTTGTGATGATAATTAGTATGGGGCTTTTAACTTTTAGTACTAAGTATTTACCAATTAGTATAGCTTACCCTGTTTGGGTGGGAATTGGAGCAGCTGGAACCGTAATTGCTGGAGCAATGTTTTTTGGAGAATCCATCTCTGCTTTAAAAGTTTTATTTTTAGCAATGATAATTGGAGGAGTTATAGGTATTAAATTATCTTAATTTTTAAAACAAAAATATTTGCATATCTTGTAAAAATATTGTATAATGCTATTAAGACTAATCTTTTACATTATGGATAATGAATTACAAGATGTTGCATCGCAAATTGATAATTTTAAAAACTCTGTTATTCAGTTAATTCAAGCTCAAGGTTTTGAATTTAGGAGGAAGCCAACAAAAGATGGCTCTATTGTTGTTGAAGCATTTCCTAAGTTTATTACTCCAAAATTAGATTCTATTCCTAAAATGTTAAGGGCAATAAAAATTTTAAGATTAGATAAAAATCCTGTAATTAACAGCACTTTTGCTTCTATGACAGAAGCTATAAATAATGCAAAAACAAATATATTTCGTAGAAAAGAAATGATTGCAAAAGTGGAAACCTCTAATAAGGAGATAGAAATAATTTTTAAAGAATTGCCAAACCGAAGAAAAGATAATAAAGTAAATGAAAAAGAGGTAAAAAAGGACATAATTGAAGAGAAAAAAGATGCTAAATTAGAAAAAATAGTTAAAGATATGGTTGCTAATTTGGAAGCTTTAGAAGATACTAAAGAATATAAAAAAAAATGTAAGAAATACGACTTAGGCAAAAAGGACATTAATTTTCAAAATTTATCATCTGATTATATTATCTCATATGTTTTAACCCCAAAAGAGTTATTTGATACGAATGTAAAGCCAGAAGAGTTAAGTAATACGAATGCAAAAAACACAACATTTAAAGACCCAAAAAATCCACAACCTCCCCACTATCAGAATTTTTAATTCCATTATAAATTAAATTTTTTGCTTTTTCTATTGCCTCTTCTAAATTATACCCTAAAAACAAAAAGGAGCATATAGCGGAGGATAATGAGCAACCAGTTCCCCTAACATTTTTTTTTAAATCAATGCTAGGCAGTGAGAAGTCCCTGATTGTATTTTCACCTTTCATAAGTCTATCCGTGCCACTTTTAAATGATTTTATAAGTATGTATGAGTTAGAAATTTTTAAATCTAGTTCTTCAAATTCTTCAAGATTAGGAGTTATTAAAAAGCTTTTTTTTGAAAGCTCAAGAACGATATCTTTATTTTGCAAAATAGCTCCATTTGTTGCTTTTAAAGGAGTGTCTAAAATAATCTTGATATTTTTTGCTGAAAGTATTTCAGTCAATTCTTTCGCAAGTTCTAAACTTCCAACCATTCCAATTTTAACAAACTCTATTTCTGCTTCATCAAAAATACTTTGCAAACTTAAACGCAAAACTTCTTTTGAAACAGGAAAATTACCAAATCCTTTTGTGTTATTTTGAACTGCAATATTTGTTATAACTACGTAAGGATTTAAATTTAAGTGACGGGCAATTTTAAAATCTGCTAAAATTCCTGCACCACCAGTGCCATCAAACCCCCCAATAAGAATAAAACTCTTATTTTTCATATGAAATTTGTTTTAGAATAAGCTCTTTACAGTTTTTTATATTCCAAGAAGAAGGCACTTCTGTTGCAAATGTGTTTTTTGTAGGGTCTTGCACACAATTATTTTTACAAGTGAAATAATCTCTATCAAAACTTCCTGAGGCAGTCGGTTCACATTTTATTGTAAAATTTGCTTGACATCCAGTAGGAGTAAAATCTCCAGCTTGCTTAGTTGTAAAAACTATTTTTTTTGGACCTTTTTCACATTTAGTTGTTGCTCCAATACCTGTACCTACTGTTTGCAATTGGTAAGAATCACACTCCATTCTTTCGCATTCTAAAAAATTACAATTTTTACCAGTAAATGGATCTTTAGTTTGATTATCTAAATTTAAAATGCGTTTTGTTTTAAGTGTTTTATTTACATCAGATACATTTGCAAGGCAAGCTAGAGCATCGCTAGAGGTACAAAGCCCTTTACTTGAGCCAGTTATTTGTATTACCAGTTTTTGAGCTCCAAACAGTATTCCTATACCAATAATTATTTGAGCAAATGTGACAAGTGCAAATTTACCAACAAATAAGTATATTCCTGCAAAGCTTGCTGCAAAAAGACCTATATATTTTATTATATCAGACTGCACAAAGCTAGTAAATCTACAGGTTGC
>JBIKUA010000079.1:0-4266 GCA_044347825.1 Candidatus Deianiraeaceae bacterium
TCAATCATGACACAAGAAGAATGTAAAAAACAATTTGGCGATGTTACGAAGATTGAAAAAGTAGGAGGAAAATCTAATGAAAGTCAAAAAGTGATAAACCGATAGACTTTAGGTTGTATATGAAGCTTTGAGGGATTTTATAAGCTCCTTCAAGCCTCAATTTAACTTCCCCTTGTTTTATGTAAATTACCGTCTCTCCTTTTTGTAATTTCTTCACACTTTCCCAAAAATCCAAAGCAAAATCGGGCTTTGCGTCTTCTAGCTTTAAAACGAGAATTTTTGGAGTATATACCTCTTCCTGACTTATTGGCAATTCATTTAGCGGTGAATTTTGCTTAATTGTTTTTTCCTTCACATTTACAAGCTTTTCTTTCACATTTAAAAGTGTATCTTCCAGTTTTGAAATATCGTTAATTATAATTCTAAGAGACCCTGTTTCGCCGTTTCTACTAACTGAAACTTTAATAGCGAGAAGCTTGCCTACAATTAGGTCATCTCTGTGCTTTGTTATTAATTCATCTTTAAAAATGGAGGCTTCAAAAATGCCAGAAACTTCGCTCAAATGCACAAAAGCAAAACGCCCCCTTGCTCCACTCCTTTGCTTTACAAGGCTTACAACTCCTGCCATTAAAAAGCGTTTTTCCCTTTCAAACCCTAGAGCCTCCTCTAAGTTTCTAAAGCTTGTAAATCCACCCGCTTCAAGTTTTGCAAGATAGGAATTTAAAGGATGAAAAGATAGGTAAAAACCTACAGAGTCAAACTCATTCATTAGCTTTTCCTGCTCCGTGAAATCTCCATTGACTGTTTTTAACTTAGGATTAACTTTTTCCTCCTCCCCAAAAAGGCTCATTTCCGCAAAATTATCCGCAGGGGCTGATGCAAAATTGGTTAAAATTTCAATGCTTTCCAAAATTTGCTTTCTGTTAACCTTTAGGCAATCAAACGCTCCCGCTTTTGTTAGGGATTCAAGCTGTTTTTTGTTTGCATTTTTATGCCCTACCCTTTTACAAAAATCAAATATATCGGTAAAATTTCCTCCATTTTTACGAATGCCCACAACCTCCTCCATGGACCCTATCCCTACAGATTTTAACGCTCCAAGTCCGTAAAATATCTCCTTTCCATCCGTCGTAAAATAAGCTTGAGATGTGTTGATGCAGGGAAGATTGATTTTTATTCCCATATTTCTTGCATCGCTTATAAAGAGGTTGAGGTCGTCCGTATCTGCAATTGACATATTAAGGTTAGAGACGAAGAACTGTGCTTGAAAATGTGCCTTTAAATATGCGGTTTGATAGGATATAATTGTGTAGGCGGCGGCGTGAGATTTGTTAAATCCGTATCCTGCAAATTTATCTACCAAATCAAATATTTCGGATGCCTTATTTTCGTCAACGCCATTTTTCACAGCTCCTGCAATAAAAATCTTTCTTTGAGCATCCATCTCTTCCTTGATTTTTTTACCCATCGCACGCCTTAGTAAATCCGCCTCTCCTAGAGTGTATCCTGCTAAAATTTGTGCAATTTTTATCACTTGCTCTTGATAGATAATAATTCCGTAAGTTTCTTTTAGCAACTCTTCTAATTTTTGATGAGGATAGGAAATTTGCTCCGTTCCAAGCTTACGAGATATGAAGGAAGGGATGTTTTCCATCGGTCCGGGGCGGTTTAGAGATGTAAGAGCTATGATGTCTTCAATTTTATCTATCTTCATTTTTTTCATTGCATCTCTACAAACTAAGCTCTCCAGCTGAAACACTCCAAGCGTAAGCCCATTTTGAAGAAGCTCAAAAGTTTTTGCATCCGTAAGTGGAATTTTGCTCATTTCTAGAGTTATTCCTAATTGCTCCTTCACCATTTTGCAGGCGTTTGCAATAATTGTGAGGGTTTTTAAGCCTAAAAAATCAAACTTCACAAGCCCTGCCATCTCCGCCGCCTTCATATGGTAGCCCACAACTGGCAAGCCCTCCTCCTCTGCCCTAAAAAGCGGAACTAAATTCAATAACGGTCTATCTGCAATTATAACGCCCGCAGCGTGTGCGGAAGAGTGGCGAATTAATCCTTCAAGTTTTAAGCCAAATTCAAGGAGTTTTGCAATTGTATCGTCAGATTCTTTTTGTGCTTGAAGTTCAGGGTCTAGGCTTATTGCTTTTTCAAGGCTTACAGGTTCCACAGGGTTAAAGGGTATGAGCTTACAGATTTTATCTACAACCATGTAAGGAATTTGAAGCACCCGCCCAACATCCTTTAAAACAGCACGAGCTTGAAGCCTTCCAAAAGTTATAATTCCTGCAACATTCGTCTCGCCATATTTTTGCTTTACATAATCTATCACTCTTTCACGCCCCTCTTGGCAAAAATCCACATCAAAATCTGGCATTGAAACTCTATCGGGGTTTAAAAATCGCTCAAATAGAAGCCCGTAATAGAGAGGGTCAACATCCGTAATTTTTAGGGAATATGCAATTATAGAGCCTGCCCCACTCCCCCTGCCCGGCCCCACAGGAATGCCGTTTGACTTACTCCACACAATAAAATCGGCAACTATGAGGAAGTATCCGCAAAATCCCATTTTAGAGATAACTTCTGTTTCGTATTCTAAGCGTTTTTCGTAATCTTCTCTTGTAAATTTGCCTGATAAAAAACCAATTGCCTCACCGCTTTCAAGCCTTTCATTTAAGCCTTTTCTTGCCTTTTCCTCCATTTCAAGCCTTTCATCTTTTGCAAAAGAAGGTAGGAGAGGTTTTGAAGGGCGAGGGACAAAAGAAATTTTAAAAGGGAGATTTCCTGCCGTTTCTAAAGCCTCGGGCAAATCGTGAAAAAGCTCTTTTATCTCTTCAGGAGACTTAAAGTAGTGGTTAATGGAAAGCTTCTCTCTTTGCTCTTCAAGTAAAAATCTACCCTCACCGATACAACGCAGGATATCCTCTGCTTCAAACATATCTGGCGTTTGAAAGTAAGCATCGTTTGAGTATATTATTGGAATGTTGAAGTTGAGTGCGAGATTTAAGAGTTGCTCCTCCCTTTCAACCTCCTCCCTTTTGTTGGAGAACCTTGAAATTTCTAAATATAAATCTCCTTCATTAAATGTATTTGCAAGCTCTTGCACAAGCTTCTCGTTTGAACTTTCGCAAATTGCAAGCACGCCCGCCTTTTTGTTTTTAACTTCTTCAAGTGAAATCTTGCAATATGTAAGTGCAAGCAAATTGCAAAAACCTTCATTTGTTTTGGCAACAAGGGTAATTTTGTGAAGTTCATTTTGAAATTCAACAGAAATAGAAACCCCAATAATTGGCAAGATGCCGTTTTTTGTTGCCTCAAGAGAAAAATCTAACGCTCCAAACAAATTGTCATCATCTGCAAGTAAAACTGATTTATAGCCCAATTTTTTTGCAATACTAACCCCTTCCTTTACCGTTATTGTGCTTTTTGTGATGGAATATTCTGTTTTAAGTTTAATAAAAACGCTCATTTTTTGGCTTCAAAATAGCTTGTAAGCTTGCGAAGTGCATCTTTATTTTTTGCCTTATTTATCCCCTCAACCATTATTCTAACTAGGTTTTCAGTGCCAGACTTTCTCACAAGAATTCTCCCTTCATCGCCCATTTCTGCTTCCGTTTCCAGAATTAGCTGGTTTAGAGCTTCGTCGTTTAAATTGATTTTGTATCCGTGAGGAAAGCTGATATTTACAAGGCTTTGAGGTATTTTTTTAAACATCTTAAAAATATCGCTAGCTTTAAGGTTGTTTTTTATTAAAAAAGCAAGAATTTGAAGGGCGGAAAGAATGCCATCTCCTGTTTTTGAATAATCGTTTAGAACGATATGACCAGACTGCTCACCCCCTAAATTTGCCCCAATTTCCTGCATTTTTGCGATAACATGCCTATCGCCAACTGGAGTTCTAAACACCTCAACCCCTAAGCCCTTTAAAAAATGCTCAAGTCCAAGGTTGGACATAACAGTTAAAACTATCTTTTCTCCCGCTAAACGCTTTTCCTCTAGCATAAATTTAGCAATTGCCCCAATTATAAAATCACCGTCTATAATCTCTCCGTTTTCATCGCAAATTATTACTCTATCTGCGTCCCCATCTACCGCTATTCCTATATCATACCCCAATTCTTTCACTTTTTGAGAAATAACATCAGGATAAGTAGAGCCACAATTTTTATTGATGTTTTCACCATTTGGAGTATCGTTTAAAACGCATACTTCCGCTCCTAATTCTTCAAAAATTTCAGGTGCAATTTTATAAGCCGCACCATT
>JBIKUA010000080.1:0-4190 GCA_044347825.1 Candidatus Deianiraeaceae bacterium
CTCTATGCTCCGCCTCATCATTTCTTATTGCAATTACTAAATCTCTTAAATCTTTATTTGGAATATCCCAATAATCACAAGCCCAAGCAGGAATTGACACCTTTGCTATTTCACCTTTCTCTATTTTATCTAAAAAAGCTGTATAACTTATCACCGCCTCTTCTTCAAAATAACCCACAATTCTGTGAGCTGTTTTTGGAGAAATAATGTAAAGCAGAAAAAATAAATTAAAAAATATTCCTTGAACGAAAAAAACCATTATTTTATCCAATTTTGAAGGTTTACCTAATTCTAAAAAAACCATTAAGTGCATTCTTTCATTTTCTGCCTCATCTAGTAATTTTGGTATCCATTCTGATTTTTCACTTTTATCCATTTTTCTCAAAATAGAAAGATGTTGTAAAGTTCCTGCTACCATACCCGGAACTCCTGCAACTGTTTCAAGCATTAAAGCTCGCTTTATGTAATTTTTTTTAAAGAATATATCCGCAAAAAACCTTAACATTTTTACAAATACAAATGCTATTTTATCCCTTATATCAAAAGGTTTAAAATGCACGGATAAGTCGTGTTTTTTCTTTGAATACTTAGGCATAAAAATAAATCATAGTTTGTATTTTTCTACTTTATTTATAAAACACGCTTTGTCAAGGACTTTTTAATTTTTATTATTATGTAATTGACACAACATTGAAACAAAAAAATAAAAATACCTCTTGACAAAAAAGGAAAGTATAAATATCTAAACACAAAAGTAAAATAAGTAAGAAATAAAAGTATGAACATTCACGAACATCAAGCAAAACAAGTTCTTGGCCAATTTGGCGTTCCTGTTCCTGTTGGAATTGTAGCATTTTCTGTTGAAGAAGCTGTTAAGGCATCTAAAAAGTTGCTTTCCGAAGGTGCTAAACTTCTTGTATTAAAAGCACAAATTCACGCTGGTGGAAGAGGTAAAGCTGGAGGAGTGAAGCTTTGCAAAACAGCAGATGAAATTGAAAAGGAAGCAAAAATAATGCTAGGAAAAACACTAATCACGCACCAGACAGGTCCTGAAGGGAAGGTTGTTAAAAGGCTTTATGTTGAAAGTGGATCCGATATTGAAAAAGAGTTTTATCTTTCCGCAGTTGTTGATAGAGGCACATCTACAGTGATGTTTGTAGCTTCTAGCGAAGGTGGTATGGATATTGAAGAAGTAGCACACAAAACTCCTGAAAAAATCACAAAAATTGGAGTTCATATAGGAACTGGCGTGCAAGGGTATCACATTAGAACAATCGCTTCTGCACTTGGTGTTTCTGGAAAAACCGAAATGGCAAGCTTAACAAAGGTTATAACTGGAATTTACAATGCAGTTATAGCAAAAGATGCATCTCAAGTGGAAATTAACCCCCTAATTAAGTTGGCAGATGGCACATTTAGAGCACTTGACGCAAAACTTAACTTTGATGATAATGCATTATTTAAGCATGCAGATATCGTTGAAATGAGAGACTTAAGCGAAGAAGAACCTTCCGAAATTGAAGCTTCTAAATACGGCTTAAGTTATGTTAAAATGAATGGTTCTATAGGTTGTATGGTTAATGGTGCTGGGCTTGCGATGGCAACGATGGATATTATTAAACATTACGGTGAGGAGCCTGCAAACTTCCTTGATGTAGGTGGTGGTGCAAATAAAGAAAAGGTAACAGAAGCATTTAAAATTATTCTTTCTGACCCTGCAGTGAAGGCAATTTTAGTGAATATCTTTGGTGGAATTATGAAATGCGACATAATCGCAGAAGGTGTAATTGCTGCCGCAAAAGAGATAGGCATTAAAGTTCCGCTTGTTGTAAGGCTTGAAGGTACAAATGTTGAACTTGGTAAAAAAATATTAGCTAACTCTGGGCTTGCAATAATTCCTGCAGACGATCTTGAAGACGCAGCACAAAAAGTTACAAAAGCGGTTAAGAGTTAAATAAAGAATTCAAGGGTTTATTTTAAGCCTTTTAAATTTCTGTAATTTATACTAAAAAAATTATTTGCCTTTGTCTAGGAGGTTTTATATAAAAAATAATTTTTTTAGCTTGCATTTTGTTTTTGCAGTGCTAAAATCAAGAAAATTTGCTTTATTAAAAAGGTTATGAAAGCTAAAAGAAACGAAATCAATAAAGATTACAGTCCGTCTCAAGATGAGCAGTATATGAACAAAAAACAACTTGGGTATTTTAAAGAAATTTTAGAAACTTGGAGGCTTCAAACTCAACATAATCTCTCTGATATGGAGAAAAGACTCTCAGAGTTAAATGCGAGCGACGAAAGAGACGAGATGGATCGTGCTTTTATTGAAACTGAAGTTGCAATTACTATAAACAAGATTTCTGCATTGCAAAATTTACTAAACGATATTGATATTTCTTTGATGGATATAGAAAAAGGCACATATGGATATTGCAAAAAAACTGGTAAAGAGATAGGTCTTAAAAGGTTGCTTGCTAAACCTACATCTCGTTTTGCCATCAAAGCTCAAGAAGATACTGAAAAAGAAGAAAAAATCAAGGTTATTGAAGAAGAAGAAATGCCAACATCTATATCGGACGACTTGGAAGAAATTAACGCTTAATAAATATGAAAAATGTTCTTGTAATTGGCAGTGGCGGAAGAGAGCACGCCATTATTCTTGCACTTTTACGCTCCCCAAAAGTAGGAAGTATATATATAATAACTGGCAATGGGGGGACTAATTTAATTGAAAATAGGGTTTTTAATGTTGAAGATATTAATGTAAACGAGCATTTAAAAATTTTAAACTTCATAAAAACGAAGGGTGTTTCTTTAACGATAGTGGGTCCTGAAGCACCACTTTCTGCAGGTATTGTAGATTTTTTAGAAGATAACGGACAAAGAGTTTTTGGTCCTAGAAAAGCAGGAGCGGAATTGGAGGCTTCTAAAATTTTTATGAAAGATGTTCTGATTAAGGCGGGAGTTCCTACTGCTAAATATCAGGTTTTTCACGCAAATCAAAAAGAAGAGGCGTTTCAATTTTTAGAAAGCTTCAAAACTTCCGCAATTGTAATTAAAGCTGATGGTTTAGCCTCTGGTAAGGGCGTTGTTATCTGTCAAAATCAAAATGAGGCAAGAGAGAATATAGAAGAATTTTTTAATGGTAAATTTGGAGAAGCAAGTAAAAAAATTGTAATAGAGGAATTTTTAGATGGCTTTGAAGCAAGCCTATTTGGTATATCTGACGGCAAAAATGTCATCTGCTTTGGAAGTGCGTGCGACCATAAAAGAATTTTTGAAAATGACTTAGGTGAAAACACTGGAGGAATGGGCACATTTTCACCTTCTTTCTTAACTTTGGAGGAAGAAATTTCTCTTACAAAAAAACTGATAGAGCCTGTTGTGAAGGAGCTTGCAAATCGTGGCATAAATTACAAAGGTGTGCTTTTTGCAGGGCTTATGGTGTGTGAAGGTGAGCCAAAAGTGCTAGAGTTTAATGTGAGATTTGGAGACCCAGAAGCACAAAGTATTTTATCTCGTTTTGAAGGAGATTTTTACGAACTTTGCGAAAGAGTGGCAGATGGTAATCTTGCAGGATTTAAGCCAAAATTTAGTGATAAATCAGCTGTAACGGTTGTTTTGGCAAGTAAGGGATACCCTCAAACATCTAGTAATGATGATGAAATTATTCTTCCACAAAATCTTGCAAAAGATGAATTTATTTTTCACGCTGGAACAAAGTTAAAAGATGGCAAGTTATTAACAAATGGAGGAAGAGTTCTTTCAATAACTGCCTTAGGGGGGCAAAAATCTCTTGCAAGGCAAAAGGTATATAATTTAGTTTCGCAAACTCATTTTGCAGGAATGCAAGTTAGAAAGGATATAGCGGAAGATTTAATATCTTTTGAAATTAATTTTGAAAAAGAGGAGTGGAGAAATTTGGGGGTTGGTCTTTATGATTTTTTTAAACGCCTTTTAAAAATTACTTTAAAAACGCACTTTGCCAAAAATAAAAGTTTTATCAACGATAAAGATAAATGTTATGAATTTTCAATTTTACTAACGGGGGATGATGAAATTCAAGCATTAAATAAATCTCACAGAGGTAAGGATAAACCGACGAATGTTCTTTCGTTTCCTTTAAATGAAGAGTATGAAGAGGGGAGAATTTTGATGGGAGATATAATTCTTTCTCTTGATACTTTAAAGCG
>JBIKUA010000081.1:0-4185 GCA_044347825.1 Candidatus Deianiraeaceae bacterium
AATTTTTGGCAGAGGAGCGCACCATAGAAGGCCCTCCTATATCTATCTTTTCAATAATTTCTTCAAAACTTCCACCCTGTTTTACTGTTTCCTCAAATGGATAGAGGTTCACGATGCAAAGGTCAATTTTCTCAATATTATGCTCCCTCATCACCTCCTCATCTTCCTCTCTTCCAAGCAAGCCCCCATGAATTTTAGGATGAAGAGTTTTTACTCTACCAGACATCATCTCGGGGAAGCCTGTAAAATCAGAAATCTCAATAGCTTTTATGCCACTTTCTTGAAGTAATTTAAAACTTCCTCCTGTGGAGATAATTTTAACACCATTCTCGGTTAAAAATTTTGCAAGAGGAATAATGCCATCTTTATAATATACGGAAATTAATGCGGTTTTGATTGTAATTAAGCTCATAATTATCTAAAAAATTAAAGTTATAATTAACAAAATAAACGATTTTGTCAATTAAAAATATATTTGCAGATATGGTAAATATATTGCTATTAGATAGTATGCAAAATTAACAATAGAAATGTAGATTAAGAATTTTGCAAAATTAACCTTTAAAAGACCGAAGTAAAATGATATAAAACCTGAGATAACTGGTATAAATGAAAGCAATAACATTAAAAACCCCCATTTTGGCATTTGCTCTAAGTCTTTTTTGATAAACCTCCTTAACATTCTTCCTAACGCAAAGTTAAATGATAAAGCTAAAACAATTCCTAAAAACTTAGCAATAAAAGCTAATTTTACACCAAAAAACAAACTTCCAATTTTGTAATAACTTCCAGAGGAAAATGGAAATAGAGTAAAGGCTAAAAATGTGTTTTGTAAAATTAACCAAAATCCTTTTAACATATCAAAAAAATGAGGTAATAAAAATTAGGCTAAGCATAATGGTTATTAAAAAAGCAAGTTCCGTTATCTTCTGCTCCTTCATTCCGCAAAGTTGATAGTGATGATGCAGGGGGGACATCTTAAAAATCCTCTTTCCACCAGTCTTTTTAAAGTATGCAACCTGAATTATAACAGAAAGTGCCTCCATAAATATTATAAATCCTACAAACGGAAGTATTAATTCCAACTTTAAAATTATAAAAAAAGATGCTATTATAGACCCAAGACCCATACTTCCAGCATCTCCCATAAAAATTGAAGCGGGGTTTGAATTGAAGACTAAAAATGCAAGTATTGCTCCTAAAAAGACGATAACAATTGTTTTTAAAGCATCTAAATCAATTAAAAGATTAAATTTTACGCCATAAAGCACTGTAAGTAGAAATGCTAAAATTACAAGAACTTGCTTTCCCGCAAGTCCATCTAATCCATCCGTTAAGTTCACTGCATTTACTGCTCCATTAAAAGCAAAAAAGGCTATTATAAAGCTTAAAGCAATAGGTAATTTAAAATTTAAAACTCCAAAAAAAGGTATCAAAATTTTAAATTCATTAAAAGTTGGGTTGTAGTAAATGGCTAAAAAGCATACAAAACAAGCTAGTAAGCTTTGAAATATGATTTTTTGTTTTGCGGAAATTCCGTCATAACTTCCAGAAAACACCTTTTTTAAGTCATCTGCAAGCCCCAAAAGAAGCATTAATATGCTTGGAATGAGGATAAGTAAATTTTTTAATGGAGTAAATAAAAGTAAAGTTATCATGCTACTTAAAAAAATACACACACCTCCAAAAGGGCTCACCTTCCATTTTTCTCCATCTGTTTTTGGAACAAAGCTTCTAGTAGGGTTTTGCACCTTAAAGCTAAGTTTTATAGTGATTTTTATAATCAAAAAAGTTAAAATAAAGCTTATTATTAAGGGCAAAATCATTGTTTTGTTAAATATTTTTCAGCTTTAAATTCTTTAATAACTTTAGAGTTTTGGTCGTAAAGTCTGTCAAACATTTGCCTTTGGGATGTAACAATACTAAGTTCTGCAAATTTACCATCTGTAATTTTTAATTTACCTTCTTTTTCCTCTATTTCTAGAACTATTTCAATATCTTTTTTGGATTTATCAGCGTATTTTAAAGAAACTATATGAGAGTTTCCTTCTCCAAGCTTCCTAGTATTAAAGCTTTCAATTCCATTTAAAGCAACCAATACAATATCTTTAAAATTAGAAATAAAATACTTAGGATATTCCATTAAAAAATTATCCTTTTCTTCTTTTGTTAATTCCTGCCATTTTGCTCTTCCAAGAACTCTTTTAGAAACTTTTTCTATATCAACACATTCAAAAAGCAATTTTTCCATCATTTTTTCTTGCATTTCTGGGCTAACTTTAATTTTGGCAATATTTATCATCCGCCCTATGGATGCATTTAGGAATTTTTCATAATCATTTTGAGCATCAAGGCAACTTTCTGCTAAACTTGATTTAAAAGCAAATATAAAATAAATTAATGCAAGTAATATTTTTTTCATAACATTGAAAAATGATAGTAGAGACCTAGTGAAGCGATTTAATGTAAAAATCAAGATTTTCTTTTTGTTATTTTATAGCAAATATTCATTTTTACACGATTATATATAATTTGACTTTTAATAAATAAAAATAATTTAATTGAAAATTATAAAAATAGTTATTAGAATAAAGATAAAGATAGTCAAGCAAATTTTCAAATTTGGCTTACATAAACACTAATCTTGATTATCTTATTGTATTAGTATAACAATTTATAAAAAGTATGATGGATAAAGTTTTAAAGCAATTGAAATCAATTAAAGAAAGCATAGATTTAAACATATCTACATTAAAAAATTTAGTTAAACAATCTATTGAATTTGAAGAATTGATTAACGATTTAGCTAAAGCAAATGCTTCACAAGAAACAAAAGATAAATTTGTAAAAATAAAAGATGAAATTGATAAAGACGTAGATGCTCTGATAAAAAGCACGCAAAAGCTTTTTAAGTCTTATGAAGAACTTGTAAAAGAAATGTTTTGAGTATGGGGGAAACGCAGAAAAAACAGAGATGGCTAGAAACATTAGACACACTTGCAGAAGAAAGTGAAAATTCGGCAATCCCATTTCATGACAAGGCAAGGTTAGATATAACAAGAAAATTTTTAAAATGTTATTTTTGGTTAATTGTATTAATTCTTATAGGTTCTTTTGCTTACAATGGTTTAGTAAGTTGGGGGATTTTAACAAAATTAGATTTAGTAAGCATTGGAAACGTGATAGCATTAATTGTTGGTAACTTAGGAACGGCATTAGGGCTAATAATAGGATTTTATTTTAAAGATAAATAACTATTTAACCCCTAGCATATTATCAATAATTTCCTCAAATATAATCTTTCCCTCAAAGCCTCTACGGTTAAATCTAAACTGAAATTCATTGATGTAATCTTGTAAATACTTTTTGCTTATATGGTGGAAATTTCCTCTTATTCCTCTTTTTAGAAGCGACCAGAAAGTCTCTACTCCATTTGTGTGAACTTTGTTTTTGCTTACAAACTCCACAGCGTGTTTAACCTTTTGATGATTATAACCTAACTTTAAACCTGCATAATTAAAAGAACTATCACTATGTATCGTTGAACCTAATTGAACCTTATTCATTACTATTTCTAAAATAGTGCTTGCTTTGATGTTTTCAACCTTACTTGCAGTTATTTTACCATTGTTTGACATTGCAAATACAGGCGTATTGTTTAATGCTTTCTTGCTTCCTCCACTTCCTTTGTCATCATCATCTTTCTTTGTTTTAATGTAAGTATCATCTATTTGAACTAAACCGCAAAGTAAATCGGCATTTTCTTCTTTCATTGCTCTTCTAATCTTATGTGAAATGCTCCACGCTGTTTTGTAAGTTGTGTCAATATCTCTTGATAATTGTAAAGCAGAAAGACTTTTTTTAGCATTAGAAAATAAAGCAATTGCAAGAAACCATTTTTGAAGTGGCAAATTAGTATCCTCAAATATAGTTCCCACCATAACGGAAAAGGATTTATAACAAGATTGACATTGATGTCTTTTTAAATGTTTAGATACTTTGGAAGAATTGCAATAAGCACACTTAACGCCGTCTTTCCACCTTTTATTTTCTAGATATTTAATGCAAGCCTCTTGAGTAGGGAATTTTTGGAATACTTCAATTAAATTCATATAGTTTTTATTACTTATACTATATTATAATTGATGTTTAAGTGAATGTCAAGTCAAATTGTATATAATCGTG
>JBIKUA010000082.1:0-4177 GCA_044347825.1 Candidatus Deianiraeaceae bacterium
GATAATCGTTTTTAAAATTCTCATCAAAATCAGAATATGCAACAAAAAGCCTTGCATTATCCTTTAAATTTGGAATTTCCATATCAAACACTTTTTGATATACAATCATCACTTCGCTTCCACCTGTATCAATTATTTTTTGATTTGTTGTTCTAAGGCTAGCTCCAGCAATTTTAATTTCCCCCATACCCTTGTTTTTAATATAATAAGAATACCCTACTATAAAAAGCAAAATTAAAGGTAATATCATTAAAATTAGGAGCTTTCTCATATTATTTTACCAAGAATACTTTGTTAAACTCAATCAACGCTTCTTTCAACCTCTCTTCAGTTTTAGCAGAAATATCCTTTTCTTTTCTTACTCCATCAATTACATCAACGAAGGAACTACGAATAAATGCTAAAAACTTCGTTTGATACTCACCAATTTTATCAGTAGGAATTTCGGATAAATATCCTTTAACACCTGCGTAAAGCACAAGCACTTGCTCCTCAACAAGAAGCGGACTGAATTGATCTTGCTTTAGTAATTCTGTAAGCTTTCTACCTCTTTGAAGTTGATTTTTGGTTGCAACATCAAGGTCGGATTCAAATTGAGAGAATGCTTCAAGCTCCCTAAATTGTGCTAAATCTAGCTTTAGAGTTCCCGCTACCTTTTTAATTGCCTTAATTTGAGCCGCAGAACCCACACGAGAGACAGAAAGCCCAACATTTACAGCAGGGCGAACACCTTTATAGAAAAGGTCGGTCTCTAGGAATATCTGCCCATCTGTAATAGAAATTACATTTGTAGGAATATACCCCGAAACATCTCCTCCTAAAGTTTCAATAATAGGTAGAGCGGTTAAGGAACCTGCCCCTTTATCATCGCTTAATTTTGCCGCTCTTTCAAGAAGTTTAGAGTGAACATAGAATACATCTCCCGGATAAGCCTCCCTCCCCGGTGGACGGCGAAGTAGTAGGGACATCTGCCTATAAGCTTGTGCGTGCTTAGAAAGGTCATCGTAGACAATTAATGCGTGCATTCCATTATCTCTATAAAATTCACCCATTGCAGCACCAGAATAAGCAGAAAGAAACTGCATCGGAGCAGGGTCGGAAGCTCCAGCAACAACAACTGTTGTGTAAGCCATTGCTCCTGCCTCTTCCAGTTTTTTAACTAGAGATGCAATGCTAGATTGCTTCTGCCCTATTGCAACATATATACAGTAAAGCTTTTCATGCTCGTTCGTTGCTCTTAAATTTGTTTCTTTTTGGTTAAGAATGGTATCAACTGCTATTGCGGTTTTACCTGTTTTCCTATCCCCAATTATAAGTTCCCTTTGCCCCCTACCAATTGGAATAAGCCCATCAATTGCCTTAATTCCTGTTTGTAGTGGTTCGTGAACTGATTTACGAGAGATAATTCCGGGAGCTTTAACCTCAATAGGAGAGCTTTTAGTTGCATTAATAGGGCCTTTACCATCAATAGGCTCACCAAGGGAGTTAACCACTCTTCCCAACAATTCTTTACCAACGGGAACGGAAACAATCTTCTTGGTTCTTGTTATCTTTTCTCCCTCTTTTACGGTTTTATCTGCTCCAAAAAGCACTATACCTACAGAATCTGGAGAAAGATTTAACACCTGCCCTTGAACACCACTTTCAAAGGAAACAAGTTCCCCAATAAAGCAGTTTGCAAGACCATATGCCTTTACAATTCCGTCTTTTATACTAATTACAAAGCCAACTTCCTCCAAATTAGTTTGAAGGTCGGCATTCTTGATAGCATTTGCTATCAGAGAAGAAACATCAGGTAGCTGTTTTATCATACTCAAAGTTTTTTTAATGGATTTTTAATATTTCTTTCTATTTTAAAATGCAAGCCTTTATTTTAGAAATTTTTGCTTTTTTTGAAAAATCAAGTAAGTAAGCGTCAAAAAACAACTTAAAACCACTGATTAATGTGGCATCAACTTCTTTTTCAAGCATAATTTCAGATTTAAATTGACTTTTTAATTCTTGCATTAAACTTTCTTCTTCTTGCGAGGTCAGCTCTTTTGCTGTGCAAATTTTGATAAGTTTAATCGTATTTTTTTCTAAAAATTTCATCTTTAAAAGAGTTACTATACTTGGTAGTAATTTCATTTTTTTCTGCTCACTTAAAACTTTAATAAAGTTTTTAGTCTCAGTGCGAAGTGGCATAGTTTCAAGTATTTTATGGTTAACGCCCTCATAACCTGCGATTGTTAAAATTTCAGATACAACTCTTTCCAGCACTTCTTTAGGTAAATCAAGCATCATTAACGCTTTAGCATAAATAGATGCGACTTGAAAGTTAGCAACGCTCATTTCACTGATAAATATTTATAATAAACTGCTTATTAAATTATAAAAAAAGAATTATCAAGTATTTTTTATAAAATTTTCAGAAAGTCTTTAAAAGGCATCTTGTTTAAAAATAATTTGACGACATGAGAAAAAAGTTGTATCCTTTGCTTATATAACATTAATTTTTTATTTTGATTATGTCAGTGAATTATAAAATAGAGCAAAAACCAACTCCAGAGTGGGTGAGGCAAGATATGGCAACACAAAATATTAAAAATGCAGATATATTTACAGGTTCAAAAGTTAAAATTCAGCAAAAAAAACAGGAGGCAAATTCCATATTGGCTCCAAGAGAAAGGTGGGCTGACATACAAAAATATGGAGATGACTCAATAAAGCAAATGGTTGAAAAAAGAGCTGAAACACAAAAAGTGCAGGTTGCATTTGATGAAGGCATGCCAATAAATCCTATGGGAAAGGTTGGAATAAAGGGGCAAGGAGTGCTTGGAAAGTGGGGGCCAAATTTTGCAGTGGATTTAGTGCCATTCGTCATTGATAATAAGGGGATACATCAAATTACTATTACAAGAAAAGATAATTCAGGAAAAGCAATGATAGGTGGATTTTTAGATCCAGAAGATAACAGCATAAAAGCTGCCGCAATAAGGGAGGGAGTTGAAGAAGCTTTATCTTCAAAAATTACAAATAATTTAGCAGTAAAATTAGAAGAAGAGTTTTTAAAGAAAACTAAGCAAACGGCAATGATATCAAATGGAGATGGCAGAAATACTGATAATAGCTGGATGATGACAAGCCTTGTCTACGGTGTTTTACCTCATGAAATAGTAAAAGAAATTAAAGTTGAAGGAAAGGACGATGCATCGGAAGCAAGATTTGAAAAAATCAGTTCAAATCTTTATAACGATATGAAATTTGCAAGCCACGGTGCATTAATTTTAAATAATTGGAAAGAAATGGAGAGAATGTTAGAAAAGGAAGTAAAATCTCGTTTTGAACTTGGATATATCAATAAAGTTGGTTTTAACAATGCAATAAATCAATTAAATGAAATAAGAAGTGAAATAGAGAAAACATTAGGAGCAAAGGAAGCAATTTATGGAAAGGAAAAACTGCCAAATTTACCAGAATTAAAATTTGTTTCAGAAAGAGAACGGGGGTTTTTAGGAAGTGAAGCAGTTTCAATAGGCAATTTAAAAAGTGGTGGTGATAATCAGCCGAGAATAAACTCAGACATAAATGAAAAACATCCTCCAGAAGGTAAATCGAAGCAGGGTGGATTGCAAAAAAATTCTCCAGCATCCCAGCAAGGCAAATCAAGATAAATACCTAAATCTTGATTTATTTTTAAAAGATTTAATGTTATGTTTTAAAAATTTTTCACTTTTTGCTTACAGCTTTTAAAGTTATAAATCATAATAAGAAAATTTGCCAAATTTTTTTAAGGCAACCCAAGAAAAAGATGTCGTCATTTATATATATTTTTCAAAAAAATTCAAAAACCCCATAACCAAGCCATAAAAGAGCTATCCTCCAAAAGTATAAGGTTGAAAAATACAACCTATCAAATCTTCTTGACAAAAAAAGCATCTTATACCATATTTTGTTAATTAATGAAATATAATCGTGATTTGCTTAAGTGTGTGGCTAGAATATGGGCTTGATGTTGCATTGCAGGAAAAACCCAATTTTAAAGCACAAACTTTTTTATATACAAATCCAGAAGGTTCAAATAACTTTAAAAAAGACGAGAAAGATATAGACTTAAACCTAGCACTTGCTTGCCATTATTTCAACGAAAGCTCGCTAGATAAGGCTCTTGAATTGCTTAATAAATGCGTTTATATTT
>JBIKUA010000083.1:0-4141 GCA_044347825.1 Candidatus Deianiraeaceae bacterium
CAATAGCTCTAAGCCCATCTATTTCTGTTCTATGATTATGGCTTGGGTTTAAATCTTGTTTTAATACATTAATTGGATTGCAAAATTTAAGAAAGTTAAGGTTAAGCTTCATATATATATATATAAAAATTGATGTGTTTGTAAAATATGTTAGGTTAAAAGTCAAGTTAGATTTTGATGAAGGTGTTTAGTTTGTTTAATATGCTTTGAAGAAAGGCGATGTTTGATTTTGTAGATTGTGGGTTTGAGCTTTCTATTACTAAATTTCCTTCAAAAAATTTATCCACAAGGGGGGCGTTTAGGAGGATTTCTTCTAGTGTTTTTGCTTTGTAAATAGCTTCATAAAGCTCTAATTTAATGCCACTTAAGGAGTTTATGTTTAGAGTTTCCCCTTTAAATTCCTGTGCTTCTTTTGTGGAGAGGATTTTAGATATGCGGTAGAATTGCTCTATATTTGATATATTTTTTGAAAGAAGCTCTATTTTTTTGTATAAATTTAGCAAGGATACCTCTTTGCAACTAAATTCAAACTCCATAGCGGGATTTATTGCCTCTTGCGGAAAGGACTTTAGGTAAAATTTAAGCCTATCTAGAATGATGGACTTCAACTCGCCCGTAAATTCAAGGTGGGTTTCAAGCTCGCCCTCAATGATGATTTTAATGATGGCAAGGGCGTCTCTTCTTATCCCGAAGGGGTCTCTTGAAGAAGTGGGAATTTCGCCTGCTTTTATGAGGTTTGTGATTTTTTCATACTTCTCTATCAAGGCAAGAAGTAGGCTCAATTTTGGCTTACCTTTTGGCTCTTCTTCCACCCCTAGCCTATACTGGCTTGCAATTGCGTCGCAAATTGGCGTGGAATAGCCCTCTTTTTTTGCATAATAAGCCCCGATGTAGCCCTGAAGCTCCGTAAAGCTTTGCGTCATTTCTGTTTGCAAATCTGCCTTACAAAGAGTGATTGCAGTTTTTAAATCTTCATTTTGAGGGGCAATTTTGCTTGCAATTTCAAGCATTTTCTCCACTCTTTCAAAAACCGTGCCTGCCTTAGCGTGAAAAGCCACTTTTTTTGTTTTTTCAAGATGTTGTTTTAGAGTTTCCCTTTCATCAATTTTAATGTAGTATAGGGCATCCTCAAGCCTTGCATTTAGCACTCTTTTATTACCTTCTATAATAGATTTTGCAGTTTCCTCGTTGTAGTTTCCATCAATACACACGGCAAAAATGTTTGAAAGTTCGCCATTTGAGTTTTGAAATAGAAAGTATTTTTGATTTTTTTCAAGCGTTTGAATTAGCACTTTTGATGGTAGTTGCAAGTATTTTGGGTCAAATTTTGAGTATTTAATTAGAGGGAAGTCCGCCAAATATGAGTTTTCCTCTAAAAGCTTACCACTTGCAACGCATTTAAGCCCATTTTCCGCCTCTATTTTAGCAATGGAAGAGGAGATAACCTCAAGCCTTTTTTTTGCATCTAAAATTTGATTTTTCTCATCAAATCCTGTGAATTTTGAGGATTTAACCCCTGCATATTCAAAATTTAGCACTTCCTCATTAAAGCTGATTTTGATTGATTTTATCGGTCTTATCCAAGGTTTTTTTGCTTCATTCCAAATCATAGTTTTAGAAAAAGAGGAGCAAATTGCAGTAAAAATCTCATTTAAAAGATGGCTTTCTAGCAAGTTTTTTAGAGGTTTCCTCTCTTCTTTTGTGGTAAAGGTGAAGAAGCCGTTTTCTTCTTGCAAATCCTCACGCTTTGCATCTGCTTTTTTTAAAAAGCCTTCAATTGCAATGTTTGGAGCCGTAAGTGCTGGACCTTTGAGTTTTTTTGATGGGATTGTAATTTCGCTTGCAAAGTTTTTTAGCACAATAACAAGCCTGCATCTAGAGGAAAAAACCTGCAAATCTCCTTTTAATTCCTGCGTTTTAGCAAAAAAATCCATCACAGCATTTCTTTGATTTTTATGCTCCAAAAATGGCACTTCTTCCGTTAAAATTTCAATAAAAAGCTCATTCATATCGTTTGATTTAACACTTTTTTTTCTTGTATTTTTTTAAAGTTTATTAGCTTTTTTGCAAGCTCCTTATCATGAATTGCTAAGATGGAAACCGCAAGCAAACCCGCATTTTTTGCGTTGTTTATACCAACCGTTGCAACAGGCACACCCGCAGGCATTTGCACGATGGAAAGCAGACTATCCAGCCCCTCATAACTTTGAGAGGACTTAACAGGCACGCCAATTACAGGCAAGTGAGTAAGTGAGGCAACCATACCCGGTAAGTGAGCCGCCCCTCCAGCACCCGCAATTATCACTTTTATGCCCTCATTATGTGCGTTTTTAGCAAATTCATACATTAAGTCTGGCGTTCTATGAGCGGAAACAACCTGTTTTTTAAAACTTACGCCAAATTCTTCTAAAATTGCAACTGCATTTTGCATAACTTCATAATCCGAGCTTGAGCCCATAATTACTGCAACATCAATAGTTTGTGTCATAAAATTTGTAAATTTGCTCAATTCCAAATGCAACATCTAAAAGCCTTGCATCATCAAATTGTTTGCCCGTTAATTGCATTCCTATCGGTCTCCCATCGCTTGAAAGAATGGTAGGAATGGAAATAGAGCAAAGCCCTGCAATGTTGACAGGAACGGTTAAAATATCGTTTAGATACTCCTCAAGTTGATTTTGTTTTTCGCTTACTCTCAAGGCTAAATTAGGCGTTGTGTGGTTTAAGATAAAGTCCACCTCTTTAAATGCTTCTGCAAATTCGGAGATGATAAGCCCACGCATTTTCATTGCTTTTTCGTAGGTTTCCTCGTAAGAACCAGACATCAAAACCGCAGTTCCCGTTAAAATTCTGTTTTTTACCTCACTTCCAAAGCCTTCCGCCCTGTTTCGTGAAATAAACTCCTCATAACTTCCTGCTATTTTTTGGGAATGACCGTATTTTACACCGTCAAATCTTGCTAAATTAGAGGAAGCCTCAACCGTGGAGATGAAATAATATAGCTTAATTGCGTGCTTTACATTTGGAAGGGATATTTCCTTAATAATTGCTCCTCTGCCTTGCAATTCCTTTATTGTTTGCTCTAAATTTGCAATTATTTCAGGGTGGCTTCCGCTTCCTAAAAATTCTTTTGGAATGCCAATTTTAACTCCCGCTAAATCCCCCTTAATGCTTGCAGTAACGCCCTTAAAAGATTTTTTTGCAAGGGATGAATCTTTGCCGTCCCACCCTTCCGTTAATTCAAACATTAAGGAGGAGTCTTTTACGGTTTTTGTCATAAATCCTGCTTGATCCAGCGAGCTTGCGTAAGCTATAATTCCTTCACGAGAGACGGTTCCATAACTTGGTTTAAAGCCCACAATTCCGCAGAAAGATGCAGGTTGCCTCACGCTTCCGCCTGTGTCCGTCCCTAATGCTCCTGCACATAAATTGCCCGCAACTGCAGAAGATGACCCACCAGATGACCCACCCGGAATTAATCTTTCGCTATCTCCCTTGATTTTCCATGGATTAAATGCTTGCCCGAAGTAGCTGTTTTTGTTTCTAGAACCCATAGCAAATTCATCCATATTAAGCTTGCCAAGAGCTATTGAACCTGCCGTTTTTAGCCTTTCTGTAACCGTGGATTCATATTGAGGGATGAAGTTTTCTAGCATTTTAGATGCCATCGTGGTTTTAATTCCTTTAGTGCAGAAGGCGTCTTTAATGCCGATAGGAATGCCCGTCAATGGCTTAATATCCCCTTTTGCAATTTGCTCATCTGCTTTTTTTGCCTCCTCCAAAGCTTCTTCTTTTAAAACTGTAATGTAGGCGTTTAAGTCCGATTTTGAGATATTTTCAAGATAATATTTTGTAATTTCAGTAGATGAGATTTGCTTGCTATCTAGCAGGTTTCTAAGCTCTAATATTGTATAATTTGAGTTTGCCTTCATAATTTTTAAGAACAAATAATTTTATAATGTTTTTTCTTTCCTATTGAAACTTTTATCTCTGATTTTTCTGTAAAAGTAAAGGAAAAATTTTCAAGAACGATATCATTGATTTTAATAGCCTTAGATGCAACTAGGGTTTTACCTTCTGATATGCTTTTTAAAGCTCCATTTTCAGCTAAAATTTTTAATAGACCTTCCCCGATTTTTGC
>JBIKUA010000084.1:0-4117 GCA_044347825.1 Candidatus Deianiraeaceae bacterium
CACAAAATTTAACCGCTCTAAAAGAGAAGATAAAAGTAGGAGATGCCGTGTTTTTTTCTTGCGATTTTGAGCTTAAGGCAAACAAACTTGCGGGGCTTGTGAGGGCAAAACTTGGGCGTGATTTGAAGCTAATTAATGAAAATATTTTTAAATTTTGTTGGATAACGGACTTCCCATTTTACGAGTTAAACGACGAAGGCAAGGTGGAGTTTTCTCACAATCCGTTCTCAATGCCTCAAGGCGGGCTTGAAGCGTTGGAGACGAAAAACCCCCTTGAAATCAAAGCGTTTCAGTATGATATTGTCTGCAACGGAATTGAGCTTTCCAGCGGTGCAATTCGTAATCACAAACTTCCACTGATGTATAAGGCGTTTGAAATTGCAGGATATTCCAAAGAAGAGGTAAACGAAAAGTTCGCAGGTATGGTAAAAGCCTTTAGTTATGGGGCTCCTCCCCACGGTGGTTTTGCTCCCGGAATTGATAGAATGGTCATGCTACTTGCAGGGACGGACTCAATTAGAGATGTAATTGCATTCCCATTAACAGGAAAAGCCGAGGATTTACTGATGAACGCACCTTCTACGGTGACGCAAAAACAGTTAGATGAGCTTCATATTAAAATTAATTTACCAAAAAAATGATGGAAATAATCTTTAATGGTGAGAAATTTGAGGTAGAAAATGGGGCAACTCTGGGGGACTTTTTAAGAGATAAACTCCCCGAGGGCAAATTTGCTGTTGAGGTTGATTTAGAGGTTGTTCCTAAGTCGCATTATAATAATTTCATTCTAAAAAATGGTATGAAAATTGAGGCAATAACATTTGTTGGAGGGGGTTAATTTATGCGATTTATGTTAAAAAATTTAGATTTTAAAGTCAAGCTTTCGCTTGGTGTCTTACTAATTATTATATTATGGGTAGCTAGTGGCTTGTTTTTCACTAAAAATGTGGTTGATAAATCTTCTCAAAAAGGGGGAGGTAAGGCAAGTTTGCTTGCTTCTCCAATTCAACTAGAAGAGGTTTATAAAATAATTTCAGGCTATGGAGTTATTGATAGGGGGGAAATTAATGTGTTTTCCGAGCTTAATTCCCATGTTTTGGCGGTAAAAAAGGTTGATGGCTCAAAAGTAAGGCGTGGTGAGGCAGTAGTTGAGCTTTTAAGTGATGTTTTGGTTCCTTCACCTATAGATGGAATTTTGGATGGCATAAATGTTAGAGCGGGGGATGTGGTTTTTTCGGGTCAAACTAAGATGTTCTCCGTTGTTTCGGACTCTAAACTAGAGGCTATTTTACGCATTTCTTCAAGTGAAGCGAGGTTTGTTAAGGCGGGTCAAAAAGCAAAAATTGAAGTAGGAGAAAATATTTTTACTGGAGATGTCTACTTTGTTTCTCGAGTTTCGGACAAAGCAAGTAATACTTTTGAGGTGAAAATAAGGCTTAAATCCTCAAATAGTGAAATTTTTCACGGAGAGGTTGCCAAGATTTCAATTGAAACTCTTAAAAAAAGTGGGATTTTTGTGCCTACTTCCGCTCTTTCAATTACAAACGACGACAAAATCATCATCACTACTTTAGATGCCGAGGGAATTGCAAGTAAAATTCCAGTTGAAGTGCTTCAAACTAAGGAAAATGGGGTTTGGGTTGCTGGCGATTTATCTTCTGCGAAATTTGTAGTAATTAGGGGAGGGGATTTTGCAAATGTGGGCGATAAGCCAGATTATAAAGTAAAAATATGAAGAAAGTTTGCGTTGTTTTTGGAGGAAATGGCAGGGAGCGGGAAGTTTCAATAAGTTCTAGCCGTGGAATTTTGGAGGCTGTTAAAAAATTGGGGTATGATGCATCGGAGCTTGATTTTGATGAATATTTTATTGACAAAATTCAGATAATAAAGCCAGATGTTGTGTTTAACGCAATGCATGGAACGTGGGGGGAGGACGGCGTTTTGCCCGTAATTCTTGATTTTTTGCACATTCCTTACACTCATTCTGGGCATAATGCAAGCGTGCGTGCGATGAATAAAGAGTTCACGAAGCAGGTGGCAAAAAGCTTAAAAGTGCCCGTTCTCAACTCTCGCATATATTCAAAAGAGCAGATTTTGCAAGGAGATTTCACCGCCTTTCCTGTTTCTTTTTTAAAACCTTGCTCGGAAGGTTCAACAATATGTTGTGTGAAATTTGAGGCTGGAAAAGGCTTAAGCGATGATGATAAAATGGAAATTGCAAAAATTGGAGAAGATTTTTTTTTAATAGAAGAATTTTTTGCAGGCTTTGATGTGACGATTGGAGTTTTAGGAGGGAAGACGATTGGAGGTATTGAAATTCGCCCAAAAAGTGGGTATTACGATTATTTGGCAAAATACACAAAAGGGCAAACGGAGTATTTTCTGCCCCCTAGAATACCTGAGGATTTGCTTGCAAAAATGGAGGATGCAACCTTAAAAGTTCACAATGCAATTGGAGCAAAAAGTGTTTCACGGGCGGATTTTTTGGTGAAGGGAGATGAATTTCGTTTCCTTGAAATTAACACTCACCCCGGATTTACAGAAACTTCTTTAGTGCCAAAAATGGCGAAAGCAATAGGAATTAGCTTTGAAGAAGTGGTTGATTTTTTAATTAAAGATGCTTCGTTTAAAAATTACAACAAATAAGGAGCAGGCGTTTGTGGAAAAAAATTTACTACCCCTTACTTTAGGCTCTCCTTTTGCACGAAACCTTGATGATGATGTTGCAAAAATTGATGATTTGCTGATAAAAACAGATAGCCTTTGTGAGGGGGTGCATACAAAAATTGGCACAAGTCCGCATAAAATGGGGCATAAGTTGCTTGCAAGAGCACTTTCCGATATTGCCTCAAAGGGTGGCTTTCCAATTGCTTTTACGCTTTCCGTGTTTAAAACTTCCAAAATTTCCGAGGCTTTTTTGCACGATTTTGCAAATGGGATGAAGGTTTTTGGAGTGCCTTTAATTGGTGGCGACATTGCAAGCTCACTCAACGAAAATTTCTGTGCTAATGTGACAGTTTTTGCTAAACAAAACGCCCAAACTCCTCATAGAAATGGTGCAAAAGAAGGGGATTTTATCTACACAACGGGGCAAATCGGGAGGGCTTTCTTAGGATTTTCAAATGAAACAGAATTTTTGCCATTTTATGAAACCCCACTTCCAAAACTAAAATTGATGCAAGAAATTATCGCAAAATTTAAGATAAATTCTAGTATAGATATATCGGATGGTTTTATGAAGGACTTGCTAACTCTTTTGCAAACTTCAAACATTGGAGCCGAGATAGATTTTTCCTTTATTCCAATTCCAAAAACATCTTGCAATGTAGTAGATTTGTTAACTTTTGGAGATGATTATGAGGTTATTTTCACATCTCCTAACGAGATAATAAATCCCGATATAACAAAAATTGGCACTATACAAAGGAGCGAACTTATTTTTACAAATACACCACAAAACTTAAAATTTAAGACTTTTGGCTTTGAATCTTTAACCTGATTATTTCACACACTTTAATAAAAGTATCATCTAAATTTTCATTTATAATTTGAAAGTCATACTCTCCAGCTCTTGCAATTTCAATTTTTGCCTCTTCAAGCCTGTTTTTTAAATCTTCTTCCGTTAAATCTCCCCTTAATTTCAACCTTTGTTTTAAAGTTTCAATTGAAGGAGGAAGCAAAAATATGCTTAATGCATCTGCTTTTTGCTTGATTTGTGCATTACCTTTTACATCTATATCAAACAATGTATGTTTTTCACTTTTAGCCTCCGTCAGTAAAGTGCCATAAAAATTGCCATAAACATTTGCGTATTCTAAAAATTCTTCTTTTGCGATTTTTTCTTCAAACTGTTGTTTGGTTAAAAAATGATAATCTACACCATCAACTTCGTTTCCTCGTATTTTGCGGGTTGTGGCGGATATGGAAAATCTTGAGTTTCCAAAAATAGGAGAACTTGGGTCGTTTATTAGCATTTTGCAGATTGTTGTCTTCCCACCGCCCGAAGGAGAGGAAATTACTATAAGTAATGGCTTTATCATTATTGTGTTTTTACAAACTTAACATAATCGTTTGCTTTGATTTCAAGCTCACTATCTGTAATAACCTTTGCACCGTG
>JBIKUA010000085.1:0-4102 GCA_044347825.1 Candidatus Deianiraeaceae bacterium
CAATTTTAAATTTACTTGACATTTAAATATTTTTTCTTTAGGAGCTAATCAATTTGATAGGTTTTTTGTTTATGGTATTTGTTAAAAATTTGAAAGTTCTTTTAAATGCCTTTACTTTGAAGGAAATTTTCGTTGGAATGTTTCGCACATTTTCTTATATGTTTAAGCGGAGTGTGACGCTTAACTATCCGTTTGAGAAGGCTCCAATTTCTTCAAGATTTAGAGGCGAGCATGCACTTCGTAGATATCCAAACGGAGAAGAGCGTTGCATTGCCTGTAAGTTGTGTGAGGCAGTTTGCCCTGCACAGGCTATTACAATTTCCACCGATGAAGTTGATGGAATTAGAAAAACAACCCAGTATGATATAGACATGACAAAATGTATCTACTGCGGAATGTGTCAGGAAGCTTGCCCAGTTGATGCAGTTGTGATGACTAACAATTTTGAATTTAGCACAGGAACAAGAGAGGAGCTACTTTACACTAAGGAGAGGCTTCTTTCAAACGGAGAAAGGTGGGAAAACTCAATCGTGCAGAATTTAAAAGATAACAAAAAATATGTATGATAGAAAGTGCCTTTTTTAAAGAAAGAGATGGTCTTTACAGGCGAAATGTTGGAGTTGTCCTTATTAATAGTGAAAATAAGATTTTTGTAGGAAAGCGTTTTGGAACAACAATTTCAAACCCCTCTTGGCAGATGCCTCAAGGTGGAGTTTCTGACAGTGAAACAGAAGAAGAAACCTTAACTAGAGAAGTTAAAGAAGAAATTGGCATTTTACCTCATTCTTTCACGGTTTTGAGAAAAACCAGAAAGCACTATTACTATGTTATACCAAAAAAAATGAGAAAATCCGTTTGGAATAATATATATGTAGGGCAAAAACAAAGGTGGTTTTTAGCTAGATTTACAGGAAAAGATGAAGATATAAACATCAATACAGAATTTCCCGAATTTGAAGAATGGAAGTGGCAATCCGCCAGTGGAATTTTGGAAAATGCCGTATCCTTTAAAAAAGATGTCTACGAAGGGGTTTTTACTGAATTTAACTTATTATGAAATCTTACAATTCAATTTTAGAAATATCTCAAGAATATGAAGGATTTATTTTAGATGTTTGGGGGGTTTTGCATGCGTCAGGAGTTCCGTTTAAAGGCGTTTTTGAAAGCCTTCTTGCCCTTAAAAATCAAGGAAAAAAGATAGTTTTACTATCTAACGCCCCTAGAAGGTCGTTAAATGTTAAAGCTTTTTTGGAGGAAAAAGTTGGCGTAAGAATGGGGGAGCATTATGATGATATACTAACATCAGGTGAGGCGTTTTACCTTGAAATGAAAGCACAAAATGAGGAAGCGGAAGTTTTTTACATAGGTCCAGATAAAGACTTAAGCGTTGTGGAAGGTTTAAAATTAACCTTAACGAGGGATTTTAAATCAAATCCAAAGTTTGCAATCGTTACTGGAATTGTGGAAAATTCAATTGAAATCCTCAATTTTTTGAAAGAAAAAAACCTCCTGCTTTACTGCCTAAATCCAGATATATTTATCACAAAAAGTGATGGCTCAAGGGAAGAGTGTGCGGGAGTTATAGCTAAAAAATATGAAGAAATGGGTGGAAAGGTGATTTATTTTGGAAAGCCATTTTTGGAAGTTTATACAAAAGTTGTTCCACTTTTTGATGGCATTGATAAGCAAAAACTTTTAGCAGTGGGAGATGGAATGGAAACAGATATTGAAGGGGCAAATAAGGCGGGAATTAAGTGTGTTTTATGCCTTGCAGGCCTTCCAAGCATTGAGATGAATGCGGGCGTAAGCCTTGCTGATTTTTTAGTGAAATTTAAATCAAAACCTGATTTTATAATACAGTCGTTATAAAAATTTTTTAAAAAAAGCTTGACTATAATCAAATTACAACTTAACATTCTAATATAATTTAGTTGTGTTTTTTATAAAAGAGATGTCCGTAAATATTGTTGTTCCACCTCTTGGCGAGTCTATCTCCGAGGCTACTATAGCAAATATCACAAAAAAAGTGGGAGATGCTATCAAAATTGACGAATTATTAATAGAGCTTGAAACTGATAAGGTGACCCTTGAAATTAATGCACCAGCGACGGGTGTTTTATCTAGCATTTCTGCGAAAGTTGGAGATACAGTTATAGTGGGTCAGGTTGTTGGCGTAATTGAAGCAAAAGATGTTGCCGTAAGCACGCCTGCTAATGCACCAATTCCATCTAAAACGGAGGTAAAAGTAGAGCAGGGTTTAGCACCTTCTGTAAGGAGAATTGCCGAGGAAGAAGGCTTGAATTTAGCAGGAGTTCAAGGCTCTGGAAAGGATGGCAGGCTAACAAAGGGCGACGCACTTTCTATTGCTTCTTCAGGTGTGAAGTCCGCTACACCATCTGTGAACGAAAGAGAAGAAAAGGCGGTTAAAATGTCTAAACTTCGCCAAACAATAGCAAAAAGGCTTAAAGATTCTCAAAATACTGCGGCTATTTTAACCACATTTAATGAAGTAGATATGACGGCAGTAATGGCACTTCGTAAGGAGTATCAGGATGTTTTCATGAAAAAACACGGCATTAAACTTGGGTTTATGTCATTCTTTATTAAAGCTTGTATTATTGCACTTGAGGAAATTCCTGCTGTAAATGCGGAAATTAGAGGCGATGAAATTATATACAAAAACTACAAAGATATTGGGGTAGCAGTTGGAACTGAAAGCGGGCTTGTAGTGCCTGTTATTAGAAATGCGGAAAGGCTTTCTATTGCTGGGCTTGAAAAATCTGTTTTTGATTTTGGTCAAAAAGCAAAAGAAGGCAAAATAACGGTAGATGACTTAAAAGGCGGAACTTTCACCATATCAAATGGAGGAACTTACGGCTCACTACTTTCAACGCCTATCATAAACCCTCCTCAATCTGGAATTTTGGGAATGCATAAAATTCAGGAAAGACCAATGGCAATTAACGGTCAGGTTGTTATAAGGCCGATGATGTATATTGCACTTTCTTACGACCACAGAATTATTGATGGAAAAGAAGCTGTAACATTCCTTGTTAGAGTGAAGGAATTACTTGAAGACCCTAGAAGATTAGTGCTTGATATTTAGGGTATGAAAATAGCAAAACATCTTATCTTGCCACATCTTGCTATTATTTTCACATCATTTACATTGATTTACTCATATCAATTATTTTCAGATATCTCTAAATCAACACTCGTTTATTGCTCTGATTTAATGGCCCCCTTAAATAAAAACAAATCTCAATTATTTGAAGATTACGAAAAAGCTCTTGATTTGTGTATTACATTTTTGCAACGATAATATGATTTTTTTCCAAACTAAGATCTGTAAAATTATATCAATACTTCTAATAATTTTTTCTATAATGATTTCAGGTTTGATTTTTTCTTACAAATTTTATACGAAGTTAATTATTGAAGATAAGAGTTTATTTTATTGTATGCATATTGTATCTAAGAGCGAAGATTTTGAATTGAAGAATTATCAAACTCTACAAAATACTTGCAAAAAGATTCTTTCCCATAAAATTCAGAAATTTCATTTTTATAACTTTAAACAAAAAATAATGATGGTTTTTTAATATTTTTCTTGCAAAATATAAAAGCTGGTTTAAACTCTTCTCAACTGACATAATTTTTTGAATAGAAATGGAGCAGAAAATAAAGACTTTACTCGTGTTAAATAGGGGCGAAATTGCCTGCAGGATAATAAGAAGCTGTAGAAAAATGGGCATTAAAACCGTTGCCGTGTATTCTGAGGCTGATGCCTTTGCTCCTTTTGTAAAAATGGCGGATACTGTTATTTTTTTAGGCGGTTCGCAGGCTAGTGAGAGCTATCTTAACATTCCCAAAATTATGGACGCCATCAAAGAATCTGGGGCGGATGCCGTGCACCCCGGATATGGTTTTTTATCGGAAAAAGCGGGTTTTGTTGCACAGCTTGAGAAGGCAGGCATAACTTTTGTGGGCCCTAATTCTAAAGCAATTGATGGAATGGGGGATAAAATAACCTCTAAAATAACTGCAATTAATGCGGGAGTAAGCACCGTTCCCGGCTCTAAGGATGTTATAACGGACGCAA